>JBEKAW010000070.1:0-10283 GCA_050015715.1 Candidatus Krumholzibacteriaceae bacterium | reverse complement strand
CGACGCGTACAACGTATCCGGCGGCTTCGACCGATGATACGTGAACACGAGAACGTCATTGACCCAGGCCGAGGCCGAGTCGACGACCGCGCGGAACGCCGTCATGAGCGGCGGCTCCCTCACGCCGATGTAGTAGTGATAGACCACGGCCAGGGGCGACGGCGGATTGACGAACGTCGAATCGAGGAGCGTCCCGTGTGGCGTGGGCGGACCTATCCTGATCGGCCCGAAGAGATTTACCGGAGGCGGCGGCTGCGCCGGATAGAGACCGAAGTTCGCCTCCAGGAAGCCCTTGATCAGCCCGTCCGGTCCCTTGACAAGAGTGACGAGCAGCGGATTCGTCGAGGTGACCGTCCAGCGATCCGGAGAAACCACGACGATGACGTCATAGACCCCCTCCACGAGACGGTCGAACTTGTACGCGCCGCTCGAATCGGTCCGGGTGACCAGCGTCACCATCTGGCCCCCGGAGAGCGTGTGCTGGAGCGCGACCGTGATCCCGTTGATGCCGGGCTCGTTATCCTTCGTGCCGTTCTTGTTGTCGTCCCGGAATACGACGCCGGCGATAATTCCCGAACCCGACGGGGGACCGAGCTCGATCCGGAAACCGATCGCAAACGAACGGGCCCTGACCGTATGGAACTTCAACGTGACGGCGTCGGTCCGCTCGTTGGGCGTCAGAAGGTTGTCGCTGCCGAGCTTCGAGCTGAAGTCCATGAAGGGCTTCCCGTCGGGGGCCACCCCGTCGAATCCGACGAGGGCGATGTCCGCCGGTATGATATCGGTGATGACGAAATGAATCGGGGGAGCGATATTCCGCTGGGTTTTGTTCCAAAGCTGCACGTCGAACGAGACGATGCCGGTCGCGGAATCGAACGCCACGTTCATCGCCCAGACTTCGATATAGCCGGGCGCCGCGACGGTATCCGCCACCGAGCCCAGGAGAAAGCTCCCGCCGGTGCCGGGGTTCACGGTGCCGTTCCCGGACAGGACGCTCGTGTGCTCGGGCTTGACCGCGGTCGGCTGATCGCTGCATGAGAAAACGACGGCCAGCGTCAAGACGAGGAGGATGGGAACAACCAGGAAACTGATTGATGGGAGCTTCCGTGCAGCCATGGCGCGCACCTCCTGATGCATATAGGGGCGGAAGAAGTCTATGAGAATTATACAACACCGCGGCGAAATAGCAAGGAGCAGATGATTTTTCCGGCGAGTGGTGCTACCCTGCGTGCGTATGAAGCCGGAAGAGCGCATCCCGCCCCTTCTCATCATTTCGTACCTCGTCCTTGTGGGCTTGCAGCTTGTCCCCATCCTGGGCGGGAGCCCCGGATTGTGGGGCGTCGACCAGTGGCGCTACTTCTCGGGGGCGACGGTTCTTGTCCTCTTCGCGGTGGGACTTGTGCCTCTCTTTCGAGCTTCGCGCGCGGCGCTCATGCGCGGCGCCTCCCGGATCGGGGGCGGCGCGGTCGTCGGACGCGCGGCGGCGTATCCGCTCGTCGCGCACCTCGTGTATCTATTCTTCGCGGGCGTTCTCTTCTGGACGCTGCGGCAGTCCACGCATTTCCTCGGCGACGGATACCTGTGGGCCAGCCGCATGCAGACCCGCGAGCTCTTCAGCTGGATGAGGCCGCTTTCGTCGAGCATGCATCAGGTGACGTATTACGTGACAAATGTCTTCTGGCGCCCCGCCGCCGACAGCCCGTACGCGGCCGCCGCGCTTGTCAGCGTCGCATCCGGCCTGATATTTCTCGTATTCGCGTACAACACGGCATGTGCGCTTGCCGCCGACGCGGCGGGCCGGATATTCCTGTTTGTCGCCCTTCTTTCCGCGGGGACGACGACGCTCTTCTTCGGCTACGTCGAAGCGTATGCCCCCGTCGCCGCGGGGGTGATGATATTCATCTACTTCGGAATACGGTACGTGCAGCGGCGCGAACGCGCCTATTTCTTGATAGTCATCTTCCTGGTCTGTCTCTCTCTCCACATGACGCTCATGGCGCTCCTGCCGTCCCTCGTGGTCACGCTGCTCACGAGGGGCGAGACGGCGCCCGTGCGGAAGAAGATCTTCGCGGCGTTTTCGGCCGCGGTTGCATTGGGTCTCGCGGCGCTCTGGATCGCCCAGAGGCGGACTCTGTTCGCGGGTTTCTTCAACGAAACGTTCCTGCCCTTTGCCGCCAACGCCCAGAGCACGCGAGCGGCCTACCTGATGACGTCCCCGAAGCACTTCTTCGACGTCGCGAACGAAATCCTGCTCATCTGCCCGATGGCGGTGTTGGGCCTCGCCGGATTTCTCCCACCGTCAAAGAGCGCCGACGCGGACGACGGGAAGGTGACGTTCTTCCTCGGATCCATCGCGTTCTTCTACGTCGTCGAGTATTTCGTGTTCAATCCGGTCCTCGGCGCCGCCCGGGACTGGGACGTGCTCTCGCCCATGGCGATACCCCTCTCCCTCTATGCGGCGCTGGTGCTCTTGAAACGGTTTCGGCCCATACGCAGGGAGCTCGCCGTTTTCGCGCTGGCGCTCCTCGTCCTGCACACGGGACCCTGGGTCGCCGTCAACTCGTCACGCGAGAAGTCGCTCAACCGGTTCGCCGACCTCGCGGATAACGGATACTGGAGCGTCTACGCGAAGGCGTATGCGTATGAGCTGTTGGCGAAGCACGCCCTGAACGACAACGATGAGCCGCAAGCCCTGCGTTTCTTCAGCGCGGCGCTCAAGACGGACCCGAAAAACAGACGTTACCGCTACGATCTCGCGAGAATCTACATGGGCAGGAAACAGTATCCCGACGCCATGACGCTGTACCGCGAGATTCTCGACCGCGAGCCGGGTTCGCTGGAGGCGATGACGGCCCTCGGAATGATATACGGCATCGAGGGCCGGGACAGTCTGTCGGAGAACATGTACATGGAGGCGATAGCGACGGATTCGACGTCGGTCATTGCGTACGAGAATCTCGCGGGCCTGTATCTGAAAACGAATCGGCCGGACCGGGCCCGCGCCATGCTCGAGAAATGCATCAGAATCGCTCCCGGGGAACCTCGCCTCTACGAAGACATGCGCATTCTGTACACGCGAATCGGCGACCTCGGGAAAGCGAAGCTGTACTCCGAGAAGGCCGCCGCGCTGCGAAGGGAAAGGAGCAACTGAGACCGGAATGAGCACGAAGAAGACTGAGAAGAAGAAGTCCACGTTTCGAGACTACGTCGAGGTCGTCGTCACCGCCCTTATCCTTGCTCTCATCGTTCGCGCCCTCATAATACAGAGCTACCACATTCCCTCGGGATCGATGGAGAACACGCTCCTCCCGGGAGATTTCCTCTTCGCGAACAAGTTCATCTACGGAGCGAAGGTGCCGTTCGTAGACCTGTGGCTTCCGAAGGTCAGAGATCCGAAGCCCGGCGACATCGTGATATTCAAGTGGCCCGGCGATCGGAAGACCGACTACATCAAGCGGTGCATCGCGGTCGAGGGGCAGACGGTGGAGCTCAAGGGAACACATCTGTTCATCAACGGGGTCGAGAAGCACGAGAGCTACGCGTATTACGACCCGGACTTGCCCGGGCGCGACTTCGGCCCGTATACCGTTAAGAAGGGGTACATCCTCGCTTTAGGGGATAACCGGAACAACAGCGCCGATTCGCGGTACTGGGGGCCGCTCGACAAGAAACTCCTCAGAGGCGAGGCGCTCTTCCTTTACTTCTCGGTCGATCTCCATAAGCACTGGATCCGCTTCTCGAGGATCGGCCGTATCATCCGCTGACGGTTTCACGAGGCGGCGGCAGGTCGCGCCGCGGGACTTTCATTTAGCCTCTTGCTGTGATAGACTTCCGGTGATCATGACGTCGGGCGCTCCCGAGAGATCGATGCGCCCGGGCCGCCCCGCAAGCGCGGCAGGAAGTTCAAGCATGAGCAACGGATCCGGTCCTTCTCATATCGCCGCGGGCAAGCCCGCCGAGCGGGACGACTTCATTCTCATCAGACGGCGCCGCCTCGTGCGCGATCTTGCGCCCCCGACCGGCGCCGTCATGCTCGACCTGGGCTGCGGGAATGGCGCGCAGACCATTCTCTTCGGGGACGATTTCCCGCGCATCATCGGGGTCGATCTCGGCGTTCACTATTTGAAAGAGATGATGCGCGAAGTCGAGCGCCGGGGGCTTGCCGGCCGTATGTTGCCCGTCTGCTCCGACAGCAGCCGCCTGCCGCTGAGCGACGCATCGATCGATTTCGCGATATCGTTCGAGGTTCTCGAACACGTGCGGCGCGAGGAAGAGACCCTCTCGGAGCTCGCCCGCGTCATGCGACCCGGAGGAGTGGTGGCGCTATCGGTTCCCAACCGCTGGTGGATATTCGAGACGCACGGCGCGAACCTGCCGCTCCTGCCGTGGAATCGGGTGCCTCTTTTCAGCTGGCTTCCGAAGGGTATTCATGACCGCTGGGCCCGCGCGAGGATCTACACGAAACGCGAGATCGTCGAGAAGCTCGGGAACGCCGGTTTTTCGGTACGCCGCGTCGTCTACATCAGCGCCCCCATGGACGTCGTCAAGTGGAAGCCGCTCCGCCGAGTACTGAGGGCAACGATCTTCAGGCCGGACGAGGCGCCTCTGCCCACGCTCGCGACCGCCATTCTCGCCGTCGCCGAACGAAATGCCTGAGCGCGGAATGCGCGTTTATCCCTTGTAAATTCCAATCTCATGCGGTATAATATAGACGGGTTATCGTGCGAGTATCATCATGCAAAAAGGGGGTCTCGAGATGCGTGGAATGTCACTGAACATTCTCGGGGGAGTGTTCATTGTTACGCTCCTTCTCTCCACCGGGATATCAGGCGCCACCCTTACGGTCCGACAGGATGGCTCCGGCGATTTCCTGTCTATACCGCCCGCATACGCGGCCGCCTTTAACGGCGACACGATCGACGTGGGCCCGGGCACCTACGCCGATTCAGTCTACTCGATGAAGCAGCTCGTGTTTGTCGGCTCATCGGGAGCCGCGGCGACCATCCTCGACGCACAGGGAACGCACAGGATCATCGTCTTCCAGACCGGTTCCTCCGGCAGCGTGATGACCGGTTTCACGCTCAAACGGGGAATGGGGAGTAATGGCGGCGCGGTGAGGGTGCAGGAAGGCACTTCCGTCGTCATGCGCAACTGCATATTCGCCGACAACGTGTCCAACTACGACGGGGGCGCTTTCTTCGTCCGGCACGCGGGCACCCACCTCACGCTCGAGGACTGCACGTTCACGGGGAACCATGCGGCGCACAACGGAGGGGCGGGCAACATTATCGAGGCGGGCACGCTCGACGTGACGCGATGCGTTTTCCGGGGGAACTCGACCGACCTCATGAGCGGCGGGGTCGCGGCGCACGCCACCGCCACGATGAACGTCACGAACTGTCTCTTCGACGGCAACTCGAGCGGCGATGTGGCCGGAGCAGTCTACTATTACTATTCGAGCGGTTCGGTTCGCAACAACACCCTCAACGGCAACTCCTCCCCCGGTCTCCAGGCCGGAACCATTGTCATTCAGGCAAGCGGCAGCGTGGTTGTCGAAAAGAATATCATCTCCAATGCCCTGACTGGGTTCGGGCTGAGAGACGTATACTCGTGGATGCCTCACTCCTGCAACCTCTACTGGAACAATGCGGCAGGCGATTTGGGCGGATCGACGACCGTGCTCGACCCCACCGAGATCCACGCCGACCCGATCTACTGCAATGCTCCGATCGGCGATTTTACGGTGGCGTATACGTCCCCCGCCGCGCCCGCCCACAACTCGTGCGGCGTCCTCATCGGCGCATACCCGCCCGCGTGCGGGACGGCGCCTCCGGAGACGCACCGCCGTCTCCGCGTGCGACAGGACGGCTCGGGCGACTATCTCACAATCTCGGCGGCGTACGCAGCCGCATCGGCGTGCTGCGACACGATCGACGTCGGTCCCGGCACCTACGCCGATTCAGTCTACTCGATGAAGCAGCTCGTGGTTATCGGCTCATCGGGGGCCTCGGCGACCATCCTCGACGGGCAGGGAACGCACAGGATCATCGTCTTCCAGACCGGTTCCTCCGGCAGCGTCGTCTCGGGGTTCACATTCAAACGGGGAATGGGGGACAACGGCGGCGCCATGAGGGTGCAGGAAGGCACTTACGTCGTCATGCGCAACTGCATATTCGCTGACAACGTGGCCACGTACGACGGGGCCGCCTTCTTCGTCCGGCACCCGGGCACCCATCTCATGCTCGAGGACTGCACCTTCACGGGAAACCACTCGACGCACAACGGAGGGGCTGGCAACATTATCGAGGCGGGCACGCTCGACGTGACGCGATGCGTTTTCCGGGGGAACTCGACCGACGTCGTGAGCGGCGCCGTCGCGGCGCACAACTACGCCACGATGAACGTCACGAACTGTCTCTTCGACGGCAACTCGAGCGGCGATGTGGCCGGAGCAATCTACTATTACATTTCGGGCGGTTCGGTTCGCAATAACACCCTCAGCGGCAACTCCTCCCCTGGTTTGAAGGCCGGAAGCATTGTCATTCAAAACAGCGGGGGTGTGGTTGTCGAAAGGAATATCATCTCGAACGCCCATACGGGGTTCGGGCTCTGGGACGAGCTTTCATATATGCCGCACACTTGCAACCTCTACTGGAACAACGGGGCCGGCGATTTGGGCGGATCGACGACCGCCCTCGACCCCACCGAGGTTAACGCCGACCCGATCTACTGCAATGCCCTGACCGGCGATTTTACGGTGGCGTATACGTCCCCCGCCGCGCCCGCCCACAACTCGTGCGGCGTCCTCATCGGCGCGTACCCGCCCGCGTGCGTCAATGCTCCTCCTGAGACGCACCGCCGTCTCCGCGTGCGCCAGGACGGCTCCGGCGATTTCCTCACCATTCCGCCGGCATACGCGGCCGCGTCGGCGTGCTGCGACACGATCGACGTCGGTCCCGGCACGTACACCGATTCGCTCTACACAACGAAGCGTCTCGTGTTCATCGGCTCGTCTGGGGCCGGGGTGACCATTCTCGACGGGCAGGGAACACACAGGATCTTTGTCTTCCAGAGCGGTTCATCCGGCACCGAGGTATCGGGGTTCACATTCAAGCGGGGGATGGGGGACAACGGCGGGGCCATGAGGGTGCAGGAGGGCACATCCGTCCTCATGCGCAACTGCCTGTTCGTTAACAACGTGGCCACGTACGACGGGGCCGCCTTCTTCGTCCGGCACCCGGGCACCCATCTGACGCTCGAGGACTGCACGTTCACGGGGAACCACTCGACGCACAACGGAGGGGCAGGCAATATCATCGAGACCGGGACGCTGGATGTGACGCGGTGCGTTTTCCGGGGCAACTCGACCGACGTCGTGAGCGGCGCCGTCGCGGCGCACATGTATGCCACGATGAACGTCACAAACTGTCTCTTCGACGGCAACTCGAGCGGCGATGTGGCCGGAGCAGTCTACTATTACTACTCGACCGGCGTCGTGAGGAGCAACACATTCAACGGCAACACCTCTCCCGGCACGAAAGCCGCGACGGTCCTTATACACTTCAGTCCCACCGTCGTTCTCGAGAGGAACATCATTTCCAACGATCATGCGGGGTGCGGATTCTGGGATCTGTACTCGTCCATCGCGCACAGCTGCAACCTCTACTGGAGCAATGCGGACGGGCCCACGGGAGGAGGCGCCTCTCTCGACTCGACCGAGATCAGCGCCGACCCGCTCTACTGCAATGCCCCGGCCGGCGACTATGCGGTGGCGTATACGTCCCCCGCCGCTCCCGAGCACAACTCGTGCGGCGTCCTCATCGGCGCATTCCCACCGGCGTGCAGCGAGGAGATCGCAACGCTGCTTCAGAGCTACTCGGCGGCAAGAAAGGACAACGCCATCGCGGTCCGCTGGAGCCTTTCAGAGGGCTCCGACGCGCCCGCCTTCACCGTGAGCCGGGCCAAGAACGGTGACGATTTCATCGGCATTCCCGGCGCCGGTATCACGATCACCGGCAGAACGTATTGCTTCGTCGACAGTCTGGCCGAGCCCGGCGCATCCTACCGCTACCGGATCGAGTACCGCAGCGCGGGGATTACGCGGCAGCTTTTTGAGACCGAAGCGATCGCGATTCCGGCAATGCCGGTCACCCTTTTCCAGAACTATCCGAACCCGTTCAATCCGGCGACGGCGATCAAGTTCTATTTGCCCAAGCCGGCGGACGTGAAGCTCGACGTATACGACATTTCGGGGCGCTTGGTCGAGACGCTCGCGCACAGCCACATGAGCGCCGGGAATCACGAAGTCGAATGGCAGGGAACGAACCTCAACGGGAACAAGGTCTCATCCGGGGCCTACTTCTATCGTCTGCGGGCGGGAAAGCACGAGCTCGTTCGCAAGATGATCCTGCTGCGGTAACGGCGGCTCGACAATCGGTTCGGGAATGGGGCGGCGAATTGTCCGCCCCGTTCTATATCTGGTGGGCGAGATTAGCAGTTCTTGGAACCTGTCTTAGAGAAAGTGGGTGACTCCCAATATAGAGGGAGCTGAGAGAGGCAATGGTAGGGGTTGCGGTCCAGCACGGGGATGGCGAAAAACAAGTTGTGGAAGGCCTTGAAGTGAGGCAGAATAGGAAGGGGTTTGAAAATCCGCATGCAGCTGACGGCCGCATGTTATCGCGGTGCGCATGAACATCCTGATGGCTTTCTTTATGGTTGCGCTCGCGGACTCAGCTATGGTCGTGGGTGCACCGAATCCCAATCATACGCAGCTCAGCTTCGCATGCGTCAGTCTCGATATTCCTTGTCGCTTGAAGCTAGAGGGTCTAGCAGCGCCAATTCGTACAGAGGGGGCGCAGTATGCATGCAGAGATATGCGTATTGGATACGCTTATGGATCTATGGCTCCAACGGGCCGAGGCATACCCGAGAACGAGGTCAAGTTCTTGTGGGTAGACTCAACGCAGGTCAAGATCTGGACGTACAGCATATCGAAGAAGGAAGAGTATCCATACATAGTCGTTCTGTATGCGCTCAACCCGTGTCATTGCAGGAAAGCGCCTATTCCCGATAACCTATACTCTCTCGAATACCCCCTGGCCGTTGGAGCAGCATGTCGCACTGAAGAGATTCGCGACGGGGTTCTGGAGGCTTTTAAGAATGTCCGTATTCTTGAGAGGGCCGAAGGATGTCACTAGAGCGCGGCGATGTTTGATTCGGCATGCAGCTGACGGGCGTTGGGGTCAGGCGGCAAGCGGAGCACGGGGCACATCGGCGGGCGAAGCAGGACTTGAACCTGCGACCTCCTGTCGGCAAGAACGATTCGCCGCATACCTTCCGGAGAATCTCGTCGGGAACTTTCCGACTCACGCAAGCGTACTACCATCGATCGTCCTCAGCGGCGCAGCTCGCTCGGCGATAGCTGGAAACGAGCGCGCGACGCGCCGGGCTCCAACGAGCTACTTGAAAGGAGCAGCTCATGAGAATTGGCCTCCGGAGGGACCTGGCCCTGACCATATTCGCGTCGATGATCGCATCCGCCGCGCTCGGCGAGACTCTTCCAGCGACCGGATCGAGCAGGGTCGCGGGGAAGCTGGACACCCTTCTTCAGGCCGAGGTCGACTCTTTCGGACTCGCGGGGCTCGGCGCCTGCATCGTCAAGGACGGGCGCGTGGCATGGAGCGGCGGATTTGGATGGGCCGACAGGGAAAGCAAACGGCCGGTGACATCGGAAACGATCTTCAAAGTGGGATCGGTTTCCAAGACCGTGACGTTAGCCGCCTTCATGAGTCTCTGGGAACGCGGGCTCTGCGGCCTGGATGACGATATCAACAAGTATCTTCCCTTCCCGGTCCGCAACCCCCGGTTTCCGGATCGCCCGATTACGATCCGCATGCTCCTCTCGTTCACCGCGGGCATCTTCGACGTCGATTTTCAAGCCGGAAAGAACAGGCTGGACTTCCTTTTCACGAGCCGGGATTCCACGCTGAAGACCGAGGAGGCGCTCAAGGAGTTTCTGGTCCCCGGCGGCACGCACTATTCGGACGCGAACTTTCTGGAGTACGCTCCGGGAGAACGCTACGCCTACAGCAACAGCAGCTATTCCCTGATCGGCTGCGTGGTTGAGCGCCTCAGCGGGCAGCCCTTCTCGGAATACTGCCGCAAGGCCATCTTCCTCCCCCTGCGAATGAACGACAGCTCGTGGAGGCTCGCGGACCTCGACCGTAGCCGCTACGCATTCAGCTATCTGAAAGAATCGGGCGTCCTGCGGAAAGAGGAGCCAT
>JBEKAW010000069.1:0-10323 GCA_050015715.1 Candidatus Krumholzibacteriaceae bacterium | reverse complement strand
CGCGATCAAGATCCTCGGTCTCGCGCCTTCGGGTTCGTACACGGGCGCGCTCGTGCAGGACGTCATTCCGCATATGAGCGCCCTCGTGCTGGAGCTCGAGGGGGCGCTTTCGACGGGTTCTCCCCGCCGGAGACACGAGCTCGAGGTCCGGAGGAAGGACGGCACGGAGCTCCCGCTCGGAATCAGCATTTCGCTCATCAAGGGGGAGAACGGCGAGAAACGCGGCGTCGTCGCGATATTCCAGGATCTCACCGAGGTTCATCTCATGCGCGAGAAGGTTCGCAGGGCCGACAAGATGGCGGCGATCGGGGAGCTCTCCACCGCGATCGCCCACGAGATCCGCGCGCCGCTCGCATCGATCTGCGGATCGGTCGAGATGCTCGCCGGCGAGCTCTCCCTGAGCGGCGACAACCGGAAGCTCATGGATCTCGTGATCAAGGAATCTGACCGGCTCGACCGGATCATCACCGACTTCCTCGAATTCGCGCGGCTCAAGCGGCCGGCCTTCGAGCCGGTCGACGTCGAGGCCTGCCTCGACGAGGTGCTCCTCCTGCTCAGGCACTCGAACGATTTCAACAAGGGCGTCTCGATCGAGGTCAAGGGGGGCGCGCCGCACGCGTGCGTCTACGCGGACGACGAGCAGATCCGCCAGGTGTTCCTCAACCTCATCATGAACGCGTGCGAGGCGATGACGGAAGGCGGCCGCCTCACGATACGCATCGACGGCGTCATCAAGGCCCTCCGGGACGGGGGCTGCCCGGAGGAGTGCCTCGCGATAGACTTCGAGAACACGGGTCCCGCGATACCGCAGGAGGTCCTTCCGCACATATTCGAGCCCTTCTACACGACGAAGGAAGGGGGGACGGGGCTCGGGTTGGCGATCGTCTCGCGCATCGTCGAGAGCCATTTCGGGCACGTCCGGGTCACGAGCGCCGCTGCGGGCGGTACGCTGTTCTCGGTCATTCTCCCGGTCTACTCGGGGGCGGGAGCGAAGCCCGAAGCGACGCTCCAGGAAGAGTTCATCAGTTTCTGATTTGTCCGCTTTCAAGGGTGTTCAATTCGGGGGTAACGCTACATGGCAGGAGAGAAGATTCTCATCGTCGACGACGAAAAGAGCATGTGCCAGTACCTGTCCATCATGCTGCGGAAGGAGGGGTACGACGTCAAGACCGTGCACAACGGGAAGAAGGCGCTCCAGGAGATCAAGGAGTCGAACTTCGACGTCGTCATCACGGATATCAGGATGGAAGGGATGAACGGCATCGAGCTGCTCGGCGCGGTGAAGGAGACGAATCCGACGCTGCCGGTCGTCATCATGACGGCGTACGCGTCGACGAAGACGGCGATCGACGCCCTCAACCGGGGAGCGTTCTACTACCTCATCAAGCGCGCGAAGAACGACGAGATCAAGATGGTCATCCGGAACGCCCTCGACATGCACCGGGTGAAGAGCGAGAACGTGTTCCTCAAGAAGCAGCTCAAGAAAAAGGACGAATTCAAGGAGATCATCGGCAAGAGCGAGGAGATCCAGAGCGTGTTCAACCTCGTGAACAAGGTCGCCGACACGGACAGCACGATCCTCATATCGGGCGAAAGCGGCACGGGCAAGGAGCTCATCGCGAAGGCGATCCACTACCGTTCGGGCCGCGCGAGCGCCCCGTTCGTATCGATCAATTGCGGCGCCCTCCCCGAGAACCTCCTCGAGAGCGAGCTCTTCGGGCACGTGAAGGGGAGCTTCACGGGCGCGATCCGCGATAAGGAAGGCATGTTCAAGGTCGCGAGCGGCGGCACCTTCTTCCTGGACGAGGTCGGCGAGACCACGCTCGCGATCCAGGTAAAGCTGCTCCGCGTCCTGCAGGAGCGCGAGATCATCCCCGTCGGCGGCACGGCCCCGATCAAGGTCGACGTGCGTCTCATCGCGGCGACGAACGCCGATCTCGAGAAGGCGGTCAAGGAGGAGCGTTTCCGCGCGGACCTCTACTACCGCCTCAACGTCATTCCGGTCGTCATGCCTCCGCTCCGTGACCGGCGGGACGACATCCCGCTCCTCGTCGACCATTTTCTCCATGTCGCCTCCGAGCGGAGCGGCCGGCGCAAGACGGTCTCGAAGGAAGCGATGGGGCTTCTCTCGAACTACGACTGGCCCGGGAACGTCCGCGAGCTCGAGAACATCGTCGAGCGCGCGTGCATTCTCCAGGAGGGGGACGATCTGCTCATCGAGGATCTCCCCGACAAGGTGCGTCACCATTCGCAGGAGCGCCGCAAGGTCGTCATGCAGGAGACGCAGATGACCCTGGACGAGCTCGAGAAGGAGTACCTCGTCTCGGTGCTCGAGGAGACGAACTGGCAGAAGAAGAAGGCGAGCGCCATTCTCGGGATCAACGCGTCGACCCTTTACCGCAAGATCCAGCGCTACGGCCTCGCGCAGGAGAAGCTGAAGGACCAGTGAATACGGGCCGTTTCGCTCCCGAATTGCAATGAGAAAGACCAGGTTGGCAATTTGATACGGCAGGAACCAACAACGGGAAAGGGGGTGTCGCGTAACCCATAGTACAACAGATAGATACGCGATATCGCAGTCCGGCCTCCTTTGGCACGGACCTTGCGAGATGTCTTCCGAGAACGGCCGGGCGGGGCCGGGACAGACAAACATCCGGTTCACGGTGTCCGCCACAGAGAAGAAGAAAATCAAAGCGACGGCTTTGAAAGGCGAATGTCAAGGAGGTGCCTGATGAACAACAAGGGTTTCACCCTCATCGAGCTGATGATCGTAGTCGTGATCATCGGTATTCTCGCTGCGATAGCGATTCCGAACTTCATCAACATGCAGGCGCGCGCGAAGGAAGCCGCGGTCAAGTCGAACTGCCATACGGTTCAGCTGGCCGCCGAGGACTTCGCGGTGCAGAACGACGGCGTGTATGCCGCAGGCGTGGCTAGCACCACCACTCCGGCCGGGCAGACGATCGTGAATATGCTCCCGGGCGGAGCGCGGCTTCCGAATCCGTTCACCAAGGCTGCTACCGAGCCGGTTGACGGAACGGCGGCGACCGCGGGCCAGTCCGGGTACGCTCCGATCGCGCAGAACGGCATCAACGTGGGCTACACGATCACCGGTGTCGGCAAGGCGGCCGGCACGATCATCCTCACGTTGAGCAGTGGTCAGTAATCGTTGCCTGAAGTGAGAGGTCTGATGGGCGGCTCCCTCGAGCCGCCCATTTCATTGGGGCGGCTCTTCCGAGTCGCCCATTTCATATCCTGTCGAGGACTTGCTAATTTCCGTCTCGCGCGTTCGGGTACGAAACTTGCGAATGTCCCCGACACGGTGTTGAGAAGCCCGGTTCATTGCATTAGACACGATTGGGCAGCGCGTCGCATTGCAGGGCAGCCACACAACAGGGCAGGTTGAAATGATGAACACGAGGGGCTTCACGTTGATCGAGATCATGATCGCCGTAGTGATCATCGGCATTCTCGCGGTGATCGCCATCCCCAACGTCGCTACCATGGTTTCGCGGTCAAAGGAAGCGGCAGTCAAGTCGAACTGCCATACGATTCAGCTCGCCGCCGAGGACTTCGCGCTCCAGAACGACGGTGTCTACGCGGCGGACGTCGAAAACTCCCAGACGATGACCGGCAAGACCCTCACCGATATTCTCCCGAACGGGCACCTCCTCCAGAATCCATTCACGAAAACCCCCTCCGAGCCCGTGAACGGCCTTGCCGCTCAGCCGGGCGAGATCGGCTACGCGTGCGTCCAGCAGAACGGCACGAACGTCGGGTATAACATCACCGCCGTCGGCGTGAAGCCGAACACGACGATCCTCGCCCTCCTCAGCGGGCAGTGAACGCCGTCCCGGTACGGAATCTGCATATTTTCTCCCCGCGGGCAGCGAAATGCCCTGAAACAACCAGATTTTTTGCCAGTAGGCGGCGAGTAAGCCGCCACCGGCGCGTCCGACGGCCGGTCCGCGATTGTGCTTCGAGCGAGGCGTTTGTATGCACGTGCTGAACGTTGACGGGGTCAAGAAGCGGTTCAGGAGCGACATGTCGCTCTCGAGGCGCGAGGTGCTGCACGGCGTCTCTCTCCATGCGCGGGAGGGGGAGGTCCTCGGATTCCTCGGCCCGAACGGGGCAGGAAAAACGACGACGATCAAGGTGATTCTCGGTCTCATCAGGGCCGATTCGGGACGCGTGACGATCTTCGACCATCCCGCGGGGGATGCGCGGGGGATGGCGCGCGTCGGATATCTTCCCGAGACGCCCTATTTCTACCCGCATCTGTCGCTCGACGAGTTTCTCGCCTTCTGCGGCGCCCTGAGCGGCATACGCCGCCCGGAGCTCGGCCGGCGGATCGCGAAGGTGACCGAAACGGTCGATCTCGCCGCGCACCGGGGGAAGAGACTCAAAGCCTTCTCCAAGGGAATGCTCCAGCGCGCGGGGCTCGCGCAGGCGATTCTCCATGACCCCGATCTTCTGATCCTCGACGAGCCGTTCTCCGGGCTCGATCCCGTCGGACGAAAGATGGTGCGCGACGTCCTCGTCGATCTCAAGAAGCGCGGAAAAACGATTTTCCTGTCCTCTCATATACTCCCGGACATGGAGGCGCTCTGCGACCGGATATGCATCATTCGCGAAGGCACGATCGTCAGGTGCGTCGCTCTCGACGAGCTCATGAGGCTCGGCAACGGAAAGGTCGAGGTGACTGCGAGAGGCTGGAGCGCTCGTATGCTCGGCGGAATCGAGGAGTACGTCGAATCGAAGCGCGAGACCGGGGTCGACGCCTTTCTCGTAGTGCGCGAGCGGCGTTTCCTGCGCCGCGTCATCGAGCACCTCTATGCGGAAGGCGCGGAGATTCTCGAGGTCGCGCTCGAGCGCTCCTCGCTCGAGGACCTTTTCATGCGGGAGATATCCCGTCCGGGACCGCGCACCGAGGACGCAAAGAATGAAGAAACGCTCGTTTCCACGGGATTGTAGAGGTTTGCGATGAGAACCGTTGTCGCGGTCGCGCTCAATACGTTCAGGGAGTCGGTGCGGGAGAAGATCCTCGCGGTGGCGCTCCTCTTCGGCGTGATTCTCATGGGAAGCTCGGTGTTTCTCTCGCCGCTGGCCGTCGGCGCGAAGCAGAAGATCGTCATGGACGTCGGGCTCGCGGCTATCTCGATCATCGGGGTGCTCGTCGCGGTGTTCCTCGGGAGCACCCTCCTGCACAAGGAGATCGATCGAAGGGCGATCTACCTCGTGCTCACGCGGCCCGTCTCCCGCACGGCCTACCTCGTCGGCAAGCTCGCCGGCGTTGTCGCGGCCGTCGCCCTCGTTTTCGCCGTCATGACGGCGGTGCTCGCGGGAGCCGTCGCGCTCGGCGCGGGCGCCGTGCGTCCGGCCGTTTTCGCATCGGCGTATCTCTCGCTCCTCGAAACGACGGTCATCTGCTCCGTCGTCATGCTCTTCAGCACCTTCACGACTCCCGTGCTCACGTCGTTCTTCACGCTCTGCATCTTCGCCGCGGGGAGCATGAGCGGCGATCTCAAGGTGTTTGCCTCGAAGTTCGGCGGCGCCGGCATGAAGGGCGTGACCGAGGTGTTCTACTGCCTCCTTCCGAACCTCCGGGTTTTCAATATCCGGCACGAGGCGGTGCACG
The DNA here is from genome assembly GCA_050015715.1 of Candidatus Krumholzibacteriaceae bacterium. GTDB lineage: Bacteria > Krumholzibacteriota > Krumholzibacteriia > Krumholzibacteriales > Krumholzibacteriaceae > SSS58A. The sequence goes on along the minus strand of JBEKAW010000069.1, from coordinate 4,685 downwards.
ATCTGCCCTTCAGGGCGACGGACATACTCCTCGCCACGCTCTACGCGGCAGTATACTCGGCGGTCGTCATATACTTCGCGTGCCTCATATTCAGGCGCCGCGAGTTCAAGTGAGGAACGGCCGATGAAACGGAAATGCGTCGAGATAGCCGTCGCCGTCGTCTCTCTCGTTGCGCTTTTCGGCGCCTCGCGCGGCGTCGAGGGGCTCTCGCAGCGGAAACATCAGCTCGAGGTGCTCTACCTTCCGTCGGGCAGGTTCATCGAGCAGGCGACCCTCGGATACCATGATCTCGCCGCCGACGTGCTCTGGTTCAGGATGGTGCAGTACTACGGAGGCTACCGGCTCGGGGAGAACGACCTCGCCCTCTTCACCCATCTCGTCGACGTCATAACGGATCTCGATCCGCAGTTCGTGTTCGCGTACGTGTTCGGCGCGCTCATCATGGCCCAGGATCTCGGGCATCTCGACCAGGGGATCGCGTTCCTCGAAAAGGGGACGAAGAACAACCCGACGGACTGGTACCTTCCCTTCGAAACGGGATTTCTCGAATACGTCTACGAGCGGGACTACGCGAAGGCGCTCGCGCATTTCGAGGAGGCCTCGAGGCTGCCCGACGCGGGACCGCAGGCACGGCGTTTCGCCGCGTTCGTCGCGGCGAAAGCGGGCTACGTCGAGACCAGCATCGCGATGTGGGAGGAGATCGGGCGCACCTCGGACAACCGATACATTCGCGAGCTCGCCGAGCGGTACATCGCGGAGCTCAAGGCGGGCACCTTCCGGGGAATGGGGGCGAAGACGAAGTGAACGCGATTCTCTACGTGACGGCGGCCGTCGCGGGGCTTGTGACGGGAAGTTTTCTCAACGTCATCATCTACCGGGTTCCCCGGAATCTCTCCGTCGTGAGGCCCCGCTCGTTCTGCCCGAAATGCCGGTCGAAGATCGCCTGGTACGAGAACGTCCCGGTCGCGAGCTACCTCGCGCTCCGGGGACGCTGCCGCCGCTGCGGCGCGCGGATTTCCCCGCGATATCCGATCGTCGAGGCCGCGGGAGCCGCGCTCGCCATGGCCGCTGTCCGGGGCTTCGGCCCGACGGTGGAGGCGGCGTTCGCCTTCGCGTTTCTCATGGCGCTCATGGCCGTGACCTTCATCGACTGGGATTTCAGGATCATCCCGGACGGGATCAGCATTCCGTTCATCGCGATCGGTCTCCTCTGGAGCCTCGTGAACCCGGCGCTCACCCTCGCGGGCTCGGCCGCCGGCGCGCTCGCGGGCGGCGGGGGCCTGTACCTCATCGGTCTCATTTACAGGGGCGTGAGGAAGGCCGAAGGGATGGGCGGGGGGGACGTGAAGCTCATGGCCATGATCGGCGCTTTCCTCGGCATCAAGCTCGTTGCCCCCGTCATTCTCATCGCCTCGTTCGCGGGGGCGGTGTACGGGATAGCGCTTCTCAAAGCGGGGAAGGGCGCGAGGTCCGCGGTCGCGTTCGGCTCGTTTCTCGCTCCCGCCGCCGCAGTCTGCCTCTTGTGGGGAAACCGGCTCGTTTCGTGGTATCTGGGCGGCTTCTGAATATCTCTCACTTTGCACGTGAATCTTGCAATTCATCGGGAGCCGCTGGCGGGATGCGCCTCGCATTAACGTAATCGCCGGTAATTACATAAATTGCATTCACACGGGCGGCGACCCATTTGGCACGCTTGTTGCGTTTCAGCGAAACGAGGCGATAGGACCACAAGTTTTCGGGTGGCCAGTTCCTGTTTCTTACATATACGCGATACCGATTGAGTCTCTGAAGCAAGGGATCTGAAAAAGGTTGGTGCGATAATGATCTCTCTACCCTTCCTCAAGAGAAAAGGTTCGACGGTCGGGCTCGACATCGGTTCGAGCTTCATCAAGGTCATAGAGATCGATCACGCGGGAAGCAGCCCGAAGATTACGCACTTCGGTCTCACGAAGCTCCCGCCGGAGGCGATCGTCGAAGGCGAGATCATGGACCGCGACCTCGTGATCGAAGGGATCAAGGAGTGCATCGCGAAGGCGGGCGTGGCGGGCACCGACGTCGTCTCCGCCATTTCGGGCCGCGCCGTAATCGTGAAGAAGGTCGTCATGGACAAGATGTCCTCCGAGGACGCGCAGGAAGCGATCTTCTGGGAGGCGGAACAGCACGTGCCGTTCGATATCGACGACGTCTGCCTCGATTTTCAGATCCTCAAGGACGACATCGGCGCGAATCAGATGGAGGTTCTTCTCGTCGCGGCGAAGAAGGACATGGTCAACATGCACGCCGGTCTGATCAGGGACGCGGGGTTCACGCCGACCATCATCGACGTCGACTCGTTCGCGGTCCAGAACTGCTTCGAGAGCGCCCACGGCTCGACGGGGGAGGAAGACGCGAAGAAGGTCTTCGGCCTCGTCAACATCGGAAGCAACGTCACGAACATCAACATCATTCAGGACGCGAGCCCGCACTTCACGCGCGATATCAGCATCGGGAGCGACAACTTCGCGGAAGCGATTCAGAAGGAGCTCGGCGTCGATTACGAGGAGGCGCAGCGCATCGTGTCGGGCGATCTCGGCCAGCGCGATCCGGACAAGATTCGCGAGCTCGTCAAGCAGAGCTCGAAGGATCTCTCGCTCGGCATCGAGCGGAGCGTCTCCTTTCTCAAGGCCGCCGGCGACGCGGAGAAGATCGATGAGGTCGTCATGAGCGGCGGCGGAGCCAATATCCCGTTCCTCAAGGAAATTCTCAGCGAAAAACACGGCATCTCCTTCTCAATACACAATCCCCTCGCGGGTCTCGAACTCGAGCCGGGGGTGTTCGGCGAGCACGAGGCCGAGATTGAAAAGATCGCGCCTTTGCTCACCGTCGGGATCGGTCTCGCTCTGAGAAAGGCGGGAAGAGAATGATAAAGATCAATCTGCTGCCGCGCGAGGAACGTGCGAAGCGGCGCGAATTCAAGCTCCCGCAGATGAACACCATCTATATGGTGGGAGGCATAGCGCTCTTCGTCGCGGCGATCCTCGTCTCCGGGGTCATGCAGCAGCACAAGATCAGGGTGCTCGAGGGGAAGATCGCGGCGGCGAACGAGGAGTCGAAGAAGCTCGCCCCGCAGCTCGCGAAGATCAAGGAGATCACGAAGGAGCGCGAGGAAGTCGACCGCCGGCTCGGGATCATCGCGGACCTCGACCGCTACCGCTACTTCAGGGTGAAGCTCCTCAACGACGTGAGCTTCAATCTCCCCGTGAACTGCTGGCTGACCGGCGTCTCCGAGATCTCGCCGACGACCTTCAATATTGACGGGGTCGCGTTTTCGAACTACACGGTCGCCGACATGATGACGAACCTCGAGACTTCGCCCACGATCGCGCGGGTCGATCTCAAGGTGGCCGAAAAAGGGAAGATCAATGACCGCGAAGTGATGAAGTTCAAACTCGTCGCCAACGCGATGCCACAGTAGCGCAAAGAGAGGTCTCAAGCTATGGACTTCAAAGATCCTCAGGTACAAAAGGGAATCATCGTGGGAGTACTCTGTGTCATCATTGGATACGTGTACTTCTTCACGTCGTTTCTGCCCTTCTTCAACCACCCCATGCGGGCGAAGAGCGAGTCGCTCTCATCCGAGTACGAGAAGATGAGCGCGGAGCTCGAGAAGGCGCGGAAGACCGTGGGCAACCTCACGAAGCTCGAGGCGGAGTACAACCGGCTCCACGACAAGTGGGTCGCCGCCCAGGGGCTCCTGCCCAAGGACAAGGAAGTCGCCGACCTCCTCAGGAAGGTGACGCGGATCGGAAGCCAGGCGGGCATCGATTTCGAGCTGTTCGAGCCGCAGCCTCCGCTCCAGAAGGAGTTTATCACCGAGAATCCGGTCAAGGTGAAGGTCCGCGGGGAGTATCACCAGCTCGGAATATTCCTGTCCAAGGTCGCCAACCTCGAGCGCATCGTGAACGTCTCGGATCTCACCGTCAAACAGGTGGATGCCAAGGGCGGCCAGGACAGAATCGTGCGGAGCTATACGATCGAGGCCGAGATGACACTGACGGCATACACGCTCGTGGAAGGTGGTGAGACGAGCAATGAGAAGGCGAATGAAAAGACTCATCGGAGCGCACCGGTTCCAAACAACTCCTGAGACTCCGTGGAAGGTCCTCTGGGGACTCTCCGTGGCGGCACTCTTGCTCTTCCCGGCGCTCGTGGACGCGAGGGCGCAGGGTGAGGCACCGGCGAAGTCCAGCGCGAAGGTGCAGTCGCGCACGGCGGCCCCCGCCGACACGACGGCCGCGAAACCGGCGGCGGGCGACAGCATCACGCTGCGGGACAAGGTCTACTACTACCAGGCGTTCAATCAGCGTGACCCCTTCCAGAGCTTGATCGCCGGCGATTTTCAAGATACGGGCGAGCTCGACGTCGTCGACATAAACAGCGTGAGGCTCGTCGGCGTCCTCTCGGGCGGCGTGGAGAAATTCGCCATGCTCGAGGACAACAACGGCTATTCCTACATCATGAAGGCGGGTGACCCGATCAGGAACGGGAACATCGTTTCCGTGAGCGATCGCTCACTCATCGCGCGAGTTTCACTATTCGGACAGACGAGTACCGTAACCCTCCGCCTGGAGGACAAGAAGAGCAAAGGAGAATGACAATGCTCGGGATCACCAAACGAACGTTGATTGCCTGTTCCATCATGGTGC
>JBEKAW010000068.1:0-10343 GCA_050015715.1 Candidatus Krumholzibacteriaceae bacterium | reverse complement strand
CTCCAAGTCATTCGAAGGGGCCACGCTTCTCGTCGTCGAAGCCGACTCGATCCCCGAAATGCAGGGGCTCACGGCCCAGCTGAAGGCGAGCGGCTACGGCATTCTCGAGGCGACGAAGGAGACGTCGAAGCGCGCGGCGATCAAGATTCCGCTTCTCGGCGCCGAAACGAAGGTGGCCGAAGCGGTCAAGAACGAGCTCGCGAAGGATTTTCCCCAGAGGACGATCGATATCCGGCGGACCGAGACGATCGGGCCCAAGGTCGGTAAGGAGCTCGAGAGCCACGCCTGGGCAGCCCTGATCGTGTCTTTCTTCGGGATTCTCGTCTACGTCTCGTGGCGGTTCGAGCTCAAGTTCGCGGTCGGCGGCGTCATCGCCCTCGTCCATGACGTTCTCATCACGCTCGCGTTCTTCTCGGTCTTCAACTGGGAGATATCCCTGTTCGTCGTGGCCGCGCTCTTGACGATCATCGGCTACTCGATCAACGACACGATCGTGGTCTACGACCGCATCCGCGAGAACTTCGGACTTCGCCGCCGCGAAACGTACGAAGGAATGCTCAACATTTCGGTCAACGAGACGCTGAGCCGGACGATCATCACCGTGCTGACGGTCTTCATCGTGACGATGTGCCTCCTCCTCATGGGAGGGGAGTTCATGCGCGACTTCGCGAAGGCGATGACGATCGGTCTCGTCACGGGCACCTACTCGTCCATCTACGTGGCGAGCGCGCTCGTGTACGAATGGCAGATCCGGATCACGAACCGCCGCAAGGCCGTGAAAACCCAGGCCTGAGGCGAAGAATCGACCTCGATTCCCCTTTTTAGGACACCATTCCACTAAAGTGGACACCGGGGCCCTGCCGCACCCGTGCTAACGCATTTAAAATCAACAGAATAATATGGCACACGCCTTGCGACAAATACAGACGGACAAGAGTGTCCCGGTAGTGAACGCACCCCCTTCGCCGCCGAGGGCGGACGACAAAGGAAGACGATCATGTCTCTTCTGCGCACCCTGAACAAGCTGATGCCGTTCGTCGCCCTTGCGCTTCTCGTGGTCTCTCCCGCGTCCGCGCAGAATCCCGACAAACAAGTGAGCGTTCCGGATACGGACATAAATGAGGCGCCCCTTCTCGTCTTCAAGAGTATCGAGAGGGCCTGGCAGGCCGGCAACGCGCAGGCGCTCGCGAACCTCGCGACCGAGTCGCGCGTCTTCGTGGAGATTCGCGGCATCGAGAGCCGCGGCGGCTATTTCACGAAGCCGCAGGTCTTCTACCTTTTCAAGGACATGTTCGCCTCGACGAGCCAGGCGAACTTCACGTTTGTGCGATACCACAACATCGAGAAGGAGGACGCGAAGATCTACGGAATGGCCCTGAGGAGCTACAAGAGCAATCAAAGCGGCGGGCTCTACAAGGACAAGGTGTTCGTCACCCTCGTCAGGGAAGGGTCCCGGTGGGCGGTGGCGGAGATCAAATCGACATGGTAATGTGCGCGGGACCAGCGGAGCCGTCAAGCCGTGCAGCAGGATAAAGAGCAAAAGATATTTCAAGGCGTTCTCTGGGCCTTCCTCGTCGGTTCCCTGATCTTCTTCATTGCGCGCGTCTCGGCGGGCGCGATATTCCTCCCCCTTCCGATCTGGTGCATGTTCCTCCTCATCGCCGCGGGTTTCATCATATTCATCTTCGTTCCACACGCCGGCCGCGGCATGCCGGGCCTGCCGGGGCGCCACGAGGAGACGATCGAGGGCTACAAATGGTATCCCCGGGATCTCGGTCAAATCGTCGAGCGGCAGCCGAGTGGAACAACGCCGGCGCGCGAGGGAGTGCGCCCCCCGTCGCACGCCGTGCCCACCGTGCCCCTCGTTCCGCTCCTCCTGCTTCTCGCCTGCATCCTCGTCGCGTATCCGAACGTTCCTCCCGAGAAGAAATGGGAGGCGCGGGAGGCGGTGCGGCTTCAGAGCGTCTATGGCAATGCGCGGAGCGAGCTCGCGAGGATCGAAGCTCTCGTCGTGGAGCTCGGTGAACGGACGTCGGACGAGACCGATTGGGGCGGCGTCGAGCGCCTGACGGGAGAGGAGCGCGCGGCGCTCATCAGAAGGCTCGACGCGCGGGCCGAATCGACCGGCCTCCGCGGCGTGCCCGTCCCCGAGGTCGGAATACAGGTGTTCTCGAGCGCCGGGGAGCGGATCGCGTGGGGAGGCTCCCCGCGGTACCTCGAGGGGGAGTATCCGGGCGCGCCGGCCGGCACGCGCATCTTCACGGGCAGGACGCCTCTCTATACGCTCCTCGTGTGCGAGGTTCACGCGCCCGGCAAGGGCAGAGTCGTCGTCGATATCCCGCTCGAGGTCAACTACCGAATCAACAACCGCTTCCTTCACAGCACGAGCCTCGGAGAGGTTCTGTCGCGGCGCTTCGGAGAGACGGTCGAGTTCGCGTTCTCCATGGGGGAGCACCGGGGCGTCATCGGGTGGAACGATCCGAGTCTCTCGCGGAGCGACGTGAGAGTGGTGTCGAGCGCGAACGCGGGAGTGCTGGTTCTCGGCATCGTGCAGGCGTCGACGGGGGCGCCGCTCGCGAGGCTCAAGGTGCTCGGCGATCCGTACGCGGCCTCCGTGAGGGAAGCGGAGACGCGGAGGGCCCGCTGGGCCGGCCTCCTTCTGTCGATCGCGGCCGTCGTCATCGCGGTCTGGGTGTTCCGCGCTTACTTCAAGAGGGCGGCGGGCCCCGGCGAACGGTTCAGGATCCTGCTCCTGCGAGTCCTCGTTCTCGCGTCGGCGATCGTCGTCATCCGCTTTCTCCTTCTCAGGCTCGATATTCCCGGCGCGCTCGTCAAGACCTCCCTGTTCAACACGTCCTCCTTCGCCGATCTCTTCCCGGGCGGCTTCATGCGGAACGCGGGGGACTTCCTCGTCACGTCCATCTTCGCGCTCATCCTCGTGTTCGGTTCGATCAAGGCGTTCCGAACCTACTATGCGGGGCATCTCGAGCGGCCGCTCACCGCGCGGAGGGAGTTCAACCCGGTGATCTTCGGGGCCAAGGCCGCGCTCATCTTCGGAGCGGTCGCGCTCGCCATCCGGCTCTCCGGGGACGTCGTGTGGCGCACCGCGTTCAACGCGGTTCCCCGGCTCGTCGGGCCGGACGTGAACTTCCTGGACGTCCCGGTCGTCGGCATTCATCTCTCGCTCCTCTTCATGGTGTCGGCGATCCTCATCGCGGCGCTCTTCGTTGTACGGCTCGCCCTCGTATGGGGCGGCGGCAGGCTCGGCGAGGGGCTCGCCGCTTCCGCGCTCGCGCTCGCCGGAGTCGCGTTCCTCCATGCGGACCGGTGGCCGCTCATCTGCGTCGCCGCCGGTCTCGTCGCGCTCGCGTTCAGGATTTTCCCGCTCATCAGGAAAGAAGAGACGATCTCGATCATATTCGCGTCGTTCTTCCTCGTCATCATCTGCTCGCTGGCGGTGTACGCGGTCTCGAACGAGCGCTACGCGGACCTGTGGAAGGGCTACGTTCGCGAGAAGGCCGCCGAATTCAACAAGCCCGGAGACAACTGGATGCAGCTCTACCTGCCGGACATATGTTCGGGGATCTCGAGCGATCCGGCGATGACGTCCCGCATCTCCGCGAGGAAGGAATCCGCCGCATTCGAGATCTGGGCGGAGAGCAGCCTGAGCCGCGGAGGCATCTCGTGTATGTTCGATGTGCACGACGCGGCGGGCGCGCTCCTTTCGAGGTTCGCGGTCGGTATGCCCGTCGAGCTGCCTCATGAGCGGCCGGACCCGGTGCGGCTCAGGGACGGAGCCTACATGGCGACCTCGCGAGTCGAGACGCCCGAGGGCGCCGTGTTCTACTATTCCGGCTACGCGCCCGTCTTCCACGTGAGCGGCGCCCTCCTCGGCTGGGTCGAGATCACGATTCCGTATTTCTTCGAGAATCCCGAGCTTCTCGCGCGCACGGGAGAAATGGCGCCCGAGATTCTCCAGAACATCGAGCCCGGGAGGCGGAGCGACAAGCCGGAGCGCCTGCTCGTCGCGCGCATGGCGGGGGACCGCGTGATGCAATCATCGGAGTCCGCCCTCAGGGAAGGGAGCGTTCTCCCGGCGCGGCCGGGCGAATGGCTCGCGCTCCGGCCCGGACGCGACCTGTACGACTGCGCCGTGAAGCTCGGGGCGAACGGCGAGGGCTATCTCGTCGGGTATCGCGTCGCGAGCGGCCCCGAGAATCTCCTCCAGTGGGCGACCGTGGTCTCGTTCGACGTCGTCCTCACGCTCCTGTCGCTTGTCGTCCTCTTCGTGCTGCGCCGGCTCCCGGTGCTCAAGGAAGTCGTGCCCGACGTGTCGCCGGGGCGCTCGCTCGGCTTCCGCCAGAAGGTGCTGCTTTCGTTTCTCCTCGTCTCCATCCTGCCCGTCGTGATTCTCGGGATATTCTCGAGCCAGGTCATCGCGCGGAGATTCCGCGTCGAGGAGGAGAACAAGGCGCTCCTCGGCGCGAAGGCCGCCGTGTCCATCATGAACCACTCGATCCGCACCGAGGCGGCCTCCTTCGCCTCGGGCCAGTACATCGGCGAGCTCCTCGCGCGCGAAGGGAAGGGATCGATCCCGGTCGACGCCGGTGTCGATACGCGCCGGTTCACGTTGATCGGCTCCGACGACGAGGAGATCTGCGGGAGCGCCGCGGCCGGACTGACGAAGCAGGAAATCGCGGAGCTTCTCGCGGGCTCCAATATCGGGCGCGTCATCGTCTCGTACGAGTCCCCGGTCCTCTACGGCGGCCTCGTCGTTCCGATCGTCTCGCACGGGAACCGCGGCGGCTACCTCTACTACCGGCGCGCGCTCGACGACGATTTCGTCAAGAGCGTCGCGCTCGCTCTCGGCGCGGAGATCAACGTTTACTACGGCGCGCTCATACAGGCCTCGAGCGAGCGCGAGCTCTTCGTGGGCGGATTTCTCGATCCGATATGTCCGTCGTCGGTGTTCGCCGACATCGCGCTCGAAGCGAGCAAGGCGGCCGTGCGGAGAGAGACCCTCGGAGACTACTCGTACTACGTCGCGAACGCGCCGCTCGCGGGCGTCGGCGGCGCGGAGAGCGCCGTGCTGTCGGCGCCGATGCTCTACGAGCCGGTTCCCATGCGGGAGGAGGTGCGGCGGAACCTGACGCTCATTCTCGGGCTTCTCGCGCTCCTCTTCGCCGCCACCGTGACGCTCGGCGTGTTTCTCGCGGGCAAGATATTCACGCCGATCGCGGCCCTCCAGGGGGGCACGCGCAAGATCATCGAGGGGGAGCTCGAGTTCAAGCTCGAGCCCGGCGCGCCCGACGAGATCGGCGAGCTCGTCGAATCGTTCAATACGATGACGGCGGCGCTGCGCGAGGCGCGGCGCGATCTTCTCGAGCGCCAGCGGTACCTCGCGGCCGTGCTCGACAACATCGCGACGGGAGTGATGGCGACCGATCGCGACGGGAAGATCATCACGATCAACCCTTCGGGGGAGCGCATCCTCGGGGTTTCGGGAGCGGGGGCCGTCGGGAAGCGTCCCGACGAGGTGTTCGGAGAGGGCTTCGCGCCGCTGCGCGAGCTTTTTTCGGGGGAGGGCCAGGAGGTGCGCGAGGCGGAGCTCACGCTCCATTCGGGAGAGGCGGCGCGCACGCTGAAGGCGGTCGTCGCGAGCCTCGTCGAGGGAGGGGAGCGGCTCGGAACGGTCGTCGTGTTCGACGATCTCACGGAGCTCATCCGGTCCAAGAAGCTCGCCGCCTGGGTCGAGATGGCGCGGCAGATCGCGCACGAGGTCAAGAACCCGCTCACCCCGATCAAACTCTCCGCGCAGCTCATGAAGCGGGCGTACGAGGCGGGGAGCGAGGATTTCGGGGGAATATTCAAGAGCGGCGTCGACACGGTCATTCAGCAGACGGAGATCCTGCGGCGCATCGCGACGGAGTTCTCGAGCTTCGGAAAGGCGATGCGCCTGAATCCGGAGCCCGTGGAGCTCGCCGGGTTCCTCGGCGAGCTCGTGACGTTCTACCGGGGCGCCGAGGACGTCGTCGTGCGCCTCTCCTGCGAGGAGGCGCTCGTCGCGCGGGCCGACCGGGAGGCGCTCCGCAAGATCATCGTCAATTTCATCGAGAACGCGATCGAAGCGATGCCGGGCGGCGGCGAGGTGTCGGTCGTCGCGCGCCGCGACGGCGCGACGGCGCGGATCAGCGTGATCGATTCGGGGAAGGGCCTCGAGAGCGAGTATCAGGCGCGGCTCTTCGAGCCGTACTTCTCCACGAAAACGAACGGCATCGGGTTGGGGCTCGCGATCTCCCAGGGCCTCGCCCGCGCGATGGACGGGGAGATCCGGCTCAGGAACAGGGACGGAGCGCAGGGGGTCGAGGCGACGGTCACGATTCCCCTCGCATGAAGATGATGAACGCGTCGAGAAATTTGCGCGCGGCCGCGCGGGGCGACCGCGCCGTCGCGCGGACCGAGCGCGCCGTCGCGCGGGTCCTGTCGCCGCTCACCCCGGCCGTGCTCGCTTACGCTGCGCGCGGCCGGGGGCCCCGGCGGCGCCACCCGCGCTCCGGCCTTGCCATCTTCGCGATCGCGGCCGCCTGCGTCTGGGCGTCCGCGTTCGGGCTCCTCGCCCAGGACGTGATGCCTCCCGGCGGATACAAGGCGGTCGACCCCGCCGAGCACGAACGCGAGAGGCTCATCGACGCCTCGCGGGTGCACGTCGCGCGGGTGAAGTACGGCGGCGGCGGAGACTGGTACTGCGACCAATCGTCGCTCCCGAACCTGCAGCGCGAGTTCGAGGCGCGGACGGGAATCCCGACCGCGAAGAACGAGATCGTGGTCGAGCTCGGCGACCCTGGGCTCTCCGCGCACCCGTTCCTCTACATGACGGGACACGGCAACGTCGCTCTCACTCGCGACGAGATCGAGAAGCTGCGCGCGTACCTTCTGGGGGGAGGGTTTCTCTGGGCGGACGACTGCTACGGGATGGACGCGTCCTTCAGGCAGATGGTGAAGGAGCTCTTCCCCGAGCGGGAGCTCGCGCTCTTGCCGCTCGACCATCCAATCTACCGGAGCTTCTATACGCTCGAAGGGCCGCCGAAAATCCACGAGCACAACGGCAAGCCCCCGCAGGGCTACGGCGTCCTCGACGGCGAGCGGCTCATGATTTTCTACACCTACGAGACGGACATCGGGTGCGGGATGGAGGATGCCGACGTGCACAACGATCCTCCCGAGAAACGGGAGCAGGCGATGCGCATGGGCGTCAACGTTCTCTACTACGCCCTGACGAGGGAATGAGCATGAGCGCCTCTGAACGAGACAATCCGGGGACGCGCGGCGACGCGGCGAACGAGGAGTTCCGCCGCGCGCTTGGCGTTCTCGTCGCGGGGGAGCGCAGGGCGGGCGCGCGCGGCGCCCTCGCGACGATCCTCTCGACGGCGCTCGCGATCTTCTCGGCGCTGCTGGCGGTCGCGGGGCCCCTGCGCGGGGCGCGGTTCTTCCCGCTCGTCTCGTTCATCGTGTTCTGGAGCGGCGTCGCGGCCGCCTCCTGCGCCGCATTCGTCAGGCTCTTTGTGCCGGTCCGCGGCGACCGCTGGCTCGCCGGGGAGCTCGACCGGCGCCTCGGCGGCGGGAACCTCATCGCGGCGGCGCTCGAGTTCTCGAAGGAGGGCGAGCGGACGAGGTCCTACTCGCCGTTCCTCCTCGCCGCGACGGTGAGCCGCGCGCGGGAGCGTCTGAGGGGACTCGATCCGCGGGAGCTCTTTGCCGCCGCGGGAAGGCCCGCATGGACCGCGGCGGGCACGGCGCTGGGACTTCTCGTCGCGCTGCAGATCGTTCTGGGCGGCGCGGAGCCGGCCTCGATCGTCTCGTCGCTCGTTGACCCGGGAAGGTCGTTTCGCTATCCGTTTCAGTACAACCTCCTCGTCATTTCGGGGAACCGCAGCGTGCTCCCCGGGGAGAGCGTGACGGCCGAGGCGATGAACTTCGGCTCGATGCGCGGCGCGGCGACCCTCCACGTGAGCACGGTGCCCGGCGTCTGGAACCGCATCGCGGTGCCGGGGGAGCGGGCCGACGCCGGCGACATGGAGATCTCCGTCTACCGCCACGTCAGCGGCGACGTGCGCGAGGATTTCACGTACTTCTTCTCGGCGCGCGGCGCGAGAACGCCGCAGTACCGGGTGAGCGTGATTCATCGTCCCGTGATCAACGACATGACGGCCGTGCTCGAGTACCCGCGCTACACCGGCGCGAAGAACGATACGCTCGCGCCGCTCGCGGGAAGGATCGTCGCGCTCGCCGGCACGCGCGTCACGCTCGAGGGGCGCACGAGCAAACCGGTCCGCGAGGGATGGATGCGCTTCACGGGCGGCGCCACGGTTCCCCTCGGGGTCGTTCCGGGGGGCTTCAGGGGCGCGTTCACGGTCGCCGCGAGCGACACCTTTGTCGTCGACGTCGTCGACTCGCTCGGATTCGCGAACGACCATACGGTGAAGTATCCGGTCGCCTCGCTCGAGGACCGGCCGCCGTCGATCGAGATCATCGCTCCCGACGACGGCGCGCAGCTCCCGCGCACGCTCGCCGCGGATCTCGTCTATCACGCCTCGGACGACTTTCGCGTCGCGCGCGTGCGGCTCTTCTTCATGCGCGACGGAAAGGACAAGGACTTCCGGGCGCTGCCGGTCCCGCTGCCCGCCTCGGGGACGGGCGCGGAGGTCGACGGGCGCTACGCGTGGTCGCTGGCGGAGGCGAACGTCTTTCCGGGGGACAAGATTCTCTACTATCTCGAGGCCGCGGACAACAACACCGCGACGGGGCCCGGCACCGCGCGCACCGCGACGCGGCGGCTCCTCGTGCCGTCGGTCTCGGAGATCTACGCTCGCATCCACGAGGACGCGTCGCAGCGGCGTGAGGACCTCGCGGGCGTCCTCGACAAGGGGCGCGACATCCGCGAGCGCTTGAAGAAGCTCTCCGACGAGCTCAAGGCGGAGGGGAAGCTCGACTGGAGCCGCCGCCGCGAAAGCGGAGAGATTCTCGAGAAACAGCGCGAGCTCCGGGACGAGATGCAGAAGATCACGGGCGAGATCGACAAGAGCCTCGAGACGATCGAGAAGAACCGCGCCGCCTCGGAGGAGGTCGGGCGCAAGCTCGAGGAGATCAAGAATCTCCTCACGCAGATCCAGAACGAGAATCTGCGCGAGGCGATCGAGAAACTTCAGAAGCTCATGAGCGACGTCCCGCAGCGCGATCTCACCGCAGCCATGAACGACGTCGAGCTCGACACCAAGAAGCTCGTCGACAACATGGATCGCACGATCGATCTCCTCAAGCAGGTCATCAAGGAGGAGAAGATGGACGAGCTCGTCCGGCGCATGGACGACATGCTCAAGGACCAGACGGCGATCCGCGATTCGACCGCGCGCGGCAAACAGGACGAGTTCGCGAAAAAGCAGGACGAGCTTGCGAAGAAGCAGGACAAGCTCGGCGACGAATCGAAGGACTACCAGAAGGATTTCAAGGATTTCGCGAAAGAGGAGAGCGACAGCTCGCTCGCCGCGCAGCTCGATTCGATGCGCAAGGCGATGGAGCGATCGAAGGTGAGCGACGACATGAAGCAGGCGGCGAAGGAGCTCTCCGACGGGGAGCGCGAGGGGGCCCAGAGCTCGCAGAAAGACGCGATCGACGGCATGCTCGGCCTCTTCACGTCGCTGAGCTCGTGCCAGATGTCGATGGGGATGTCGATGGACAAGGAGGTCGCCGGGATGCTCACGAGCTCGACGCGCGAGCTCGTCGAGGCGTCGAAGCTCCAGGAGAACATCGTGCCGGCGCTCGCGGGGCGGGGGGGCGGCTGGGCCACCGGCGAGCTCCTCGACAACGAGCTCGTCGTGAAGACCGCGGTGGACAAGATCTCGCAGAACGTTTACGCGGCCGGGCGCAAGTCGATGTCCATGTCGCCGAAAATATTCGTGGCCCTCGGGCTCGCGCAGAAGGAGGTTGAAAGCGCCCTCGGCTCGATCGAGCAGGAGCGCTCGCTCGAGGCCGCGGAGGCGTCGGAACGCGCCTACCGGGCGATGAACCTCGCCGCAATCGAGCTCCTGCGGGTCAACCTGTCCTCGGGGGGATCGGGCTCGAGCGGGCGCGAGCGGATGCAGCAGCTCCTCCAGCAGCAGATGACGCTCCGGCAGGAGCTCCAGCGTCTCCTCGAGCGCGGCCAGGCGGGGCAGTGGTCGATGGAGGAGCGCGCGAGTATGGCGCGGCTCGCCGCGGAGCAGCGGAAGATGGGAGATCTCATGAAGCAGATCGCCGAGGAGAGCCAGGGCACGCACGAGCTCATGGGCAAGCTCGACGATCTCGCG
>JBEKAW010000067.1:0-10358 GCA_050015715.1 Candidatus Krumholzibacteriaceae bacterium | reverse complement strand
TGTTCGCGAATGTCGCGAGCACCTTGTCGAGAACCTGGCCCAGGGCGTAGGCCGCGTTGACCTTCTGGTCCCTGATGATCTTGATCGTCTCGTCCACGACGAGCTCGTCGTTCAGTATCATCAGGTGCGAATCGAGGATCTTTCCGTGCTCTTCCCCGATTTCCTCCTCGAGCGACCGGACGAGCTTCTTGAGCTCCTTCTCGGTCTGGGCGAGGGCTTCCCTGAACTTCTCGATCTCGGCGTCGATCTCCCTGGCGGGGATATGCCCCTCGGCGACGGGCAGATCCTCGACGTTGACGACGAACGCTTCGCCGAAGGCGATCCCCGGGGAGGCGGGGATGCCGGAGAACGTCATCTCGTGCTTTTCGGACTTCGCGTCGTCCATTAGTTCGTCTCCTGCGCAAACTGGTTATCGACGAGATCGATGAGATACGCGAGCGCCTGCACCTCGTCCGCTCCCTCGATCTTGAACACGAGCTCGGACCCGCACGCGGCCCCGAGGCCGGCGACGCCGAGAATGCTCTTCGCGTCGACCTCCGGGCCGTCTTTCGAGACCATGATGCGCGAGCGGAACCTCGTCGCCGCCTTGACGAGCTCCCCCGCGAGCCTCAGATGAATGCCGTTCTTGTTCCGTACTTTCGCGCTGCCCGTAACCAATGAAGCGCTCCCTTGCGGCGCGCCCGCCGTTCAGCGGAGCCGCACGTACCGGTATGCGACAAGGTAGAGCGCCGTCGCGAGCAGGAGAAGAACGACGCTCCACGCGACCGAGAGCCTCCGCCTGAGAACCGCCGAGCCCGCACACAGCGCCGCGCCCCAGACGATGAATCCGGCGCCTCCCGCGCTCCTCGCCTTCAGGAAGAGGAGCGCCGCGAAGACCCCCGAGGCGAAGGCCGCGCATCCGGCGACGAAGCGCTCCTCCCGAAAGAGCCGGGGGACGTACGCTTCGCCCACACCCTCGCCCAGCTCAACACCCCTGCAATATCCACCAATCCGGGATTGGAAATGGTAAAAGTTGTATACCGCGAGGAAGATTACCGGACCGACGTAACTACTATGAATAGCAAATATGCTCGCGATTGTCAATCCAAGCGGAATGAGGAGCGCGTCGAAAAAGTAGTTCGCGCGGGCGGCGAGAACCGACGACAGGGCCGCGGCCGTCCGGTCGATCCGCTCCGGCGTGACCGGCTCGCCGCGGGCGCGCCGCTCCTCCATGTTCACGACGACCCCCGCGACGGCGGACGAGAGATAAAGCCCCGCGTTGAAATAGCCCAGATACGCTCGCGCGAGCGCCGCGCCCTCCTCCCGCGAGCGGGCCCATTTCGGGAGAAACGGCGATAGGATCGCAAAGAGGCCGAGCCCGTCCATCGTCCGCTCGTTCCGTGAGCTCTGGATGAAGAAGAGCCGCCAGACCGCGTTCCAGTGCCTCTTGAGAAACGCCCCCCGCGGACCGCGCGCGGACGGCGCGCTGTCCGCCTCGACCCAGACTCCCTCTTGCCTTCGACCCTGTTCCATATCAGCCCCTGAAAAATGCGACGACGAGCACGGCGCAGAATCCCGCGATAAAGAGAAACAGGCGCACCCGCGTGAGATTGAGGAGAAGGAGCGCGCCCGCTCCGATGAAGGGCGCGAGCACGGGAAGGGACGCCAACGGCTCGCACCAACCGCCTGCCACCGCCGGAACGAGATGAGAGATCACGAACGCGCCGGCGACATAGGCGGCCGCGGTGACCGCGCAGCCGGCCGCGAAATGCACGAGCACCGTCGAAAAATGGAGCGCCGATGCGAGACCGAATCGCCCCCGCCCGGCGAGCCCGAGCGCCGCCTCCGTGAACGCGTACGAGCGGCGCTCCCAGAAGCGGTACAGCGCGCGCCCCGCGACCCCGACCACGAGCGCACTGGCGAGCGACAGAAGGAGAATGAGCCCCTTCGCGCCCGCCTCCGCGTTCATCGACCCCGGCAGGCGGGCATAGAGAGCGCCCGCCGCCACACCCCCGAGCGCGAGGTCGGGAGCGGCGATTCCCCGCACGGGGACCATGCCGAGAAAGAGCATCTGGAGAAGAGCGCCCGCGACGAAGCCGTCGCCGGGATTGCCGAGGACGAGCCCGGCCAGAAGCCCGCCGCAGATGGGCTGGGAAATCATGAGCCGCACGGAAGCGCGGTTATCCACCGCGAGCGCGCCGCCGAGGAGCGAGAGGCCGATAAGGGGAAGCACGGTGGCTCAGGGACTCCTTTCATGCGCGCAAGGGCGCCGGGCGCAGCGCGCGCCCGCCGGGCGGACCGAACGCGCGCAAGGGCGCCTCGCGGGGCGCCGGCTACACGACGCGGGAGTTGAGCGTCACGGCCCGGCTCGCCGGAAGCGCTCTCCCGTCGAGGGTCACGCCGCGTTTCACGAGCTCGCGCATGATCGCGCGCTCCTCCGCGTCGATGTACACGTTGTCGAGCACCTTCTCCCTTCCCTCGCGGAAGTGGAGACCCCCGACGTTCACCTCGCCGACCGGGAGCCCGAGATCCATGAGAGAGATGACGCTCTTCGGACTCCGCACGACGAGAATCACCTTCTCCGCGTCGAAGATCCCGCGCTTGATCTGCGCGACCGCCTCGGGGAGCGGCAGGATGGAAACCTTGATCTCGGCGGGCACCGAGGAGGCGTAGAGATTCTTCTCCCAGTCGTTCGAGGCGACCTCGTCGTCGGCGAGGATGATCCGGTCGGGCTTGAGAACGCTCCCCCAGCCGAGAACGACCTGCCCGTGTATGAGGCGGTCGTCGATACGGAACAGCGCGATCATGCGCGGGCACCCTCCATGACGAAAAGGCCCGGCGCGGCTGCCGGGCTCCATTGAATCCCCGCTAGAGGTCGATCACCTTCACGCTCTCCCGCCCCCGGCGGATGATATGATCGACCATCTCCTCGAACGGCAGCGTCCCCCGCTTCGTGGCGAAGGCGAGAAGAATGGGCAGATTGACGCCGCTGACGACCTTGATCCCCGGCTTCCCCTCGACCGCGCGAACACAGTTGATGCAGCAGGAGCCGCCGAAGTAGTCGACGAAAACCACCACGCGCGCATCGGCGCGCCGCTCGACGATCTCGCGGATCCGGCGCATGACGTCCTCGTCGCAGAGATCGGAGCCCGAGATCGCGTAGAGCTCGTCCTGCTTTCCGACGATCAGCTCCGCCGTGCGCAGGAGCTCCTCGGCGAGCTTCCCGTGCGTGACGACGATTCCGGTGGTGACTTCGCTCTGTTTCCCGTCGCTCATTCCGTATCGTACTTGAGGTATCGCCGCGTCTTGCGGTCGCTCTCCATCATATCGACGAGCTGCTTGTTGAACCGTTTCGCCGCGTCGATGCCGTAGACCTTGAGCATATGATTGAGGGAAATGCTCTCCGCGATGACGGTGATGTTCTTGCCCGGGTAGATCGGGATCACGACCTGCCGGATCTTGACCCCGAGTATGTCGACGTACTTCTCGTCGAGGCCGAGCCGGTCCCAGTCCTTCTTCGGGTCCCACACCTCGAGGCGCACCTCGACCTCTATGCGCTTCTGAACGCGCACCGCGCGGATGCCGAAAATGTCCATGACGTTGATGATCCCGACGCCGCGGATCTCCATGAAGTGCCGCAGGTGCTCGGAGCCCTTCCCGATGAGCACGTTGCCGTGCTTGATGATCTCGACGACGTCGTCCGCGACGAGCCGGTGCCCCCGCTCGACGAGATCGAGCGCGATCTCGGACTTGCCGATCCCGCTCTGCCCGGAGAAGAGGACCCCGACGCCGTAAACGTCGACGAGCGAGGCGTGCACCGACGTCCGCGGCGCGAAGACGTCCTCGAGGTGGTCGGTGAGCATGTGGAGGAAGGGGGTCGTGTTGTGCGCCGTGCGGATCACCGGCACGCCGTGCTCCGTCGCGAGCGGCACGAGATCGCTTACCGGATCGAGCCCCTTCGTCAGGACGATGCAGCAGAGCGGCTTGGAAAAGAGCCTCGTGAGCGCCTCGCGCTGCCGCCCCTGATCGAGGGAGCGCAGGTACAGCGTCTCCGTCTCGCCGATCACCTGGATGCGCTCGTGGAG
Organism: Candidatus Krumholzibacteriaceae bacterium; assembly: GCA_050015715.1. GTDB lineage: Bacteria > Krumholzibacteriota > Krumholzibacteriia > Krumholzibacteriales > Krumholzibacteriaceae > SSS58A. Next base: position 6,294 of record JBEKAW010000067.1, on the reverse strand, counting down.
AAAGAACTCCATGAATCCGCTGAGGACGAACGCGGGGCGGTGAACGTCGGGCGCCGTGATCGGAATGGGGCTCGCGAGGCCCGGCGTCAGGAGCTCGAATTTGAACTCATCCTTGCAGTCCGCGTAGAACTGCTCGACCGGATAAACCAAGCGAAGCGTGTCCTCCATCGCTCACCACCTGAATGTCGGAACGTCCCTAGAATTTTTCCAGCAATCCGTAGTTCCCGTCGGCGCGCCGGTACACGAGGCTCAGTTTACCCGATTCCTTGTCATTGAACAGCACAAAGTTGTGCCCTTCCTCCTCCATGACGACGATCGCCTCCTCGACGGTGAACTCGTGGATGTCGCGCGGCACCTCCTCGACGACCTGGAGCCCCGCGACCGCCCCCACGCTCGCCGAGCCGATTATCTTTTCGCGGGTCTCCTGCTTGAGGATGCCCTTCCGGTGCCCGTGCGCGTTCATGACGAGCTTGCCCTTGAATTTTATCATCTGTTTCTCGAGGTTCTTCACGGATTTCTCGATGGAGCCGTACATGTCGTCCGACTCTTCCTTCGCGGCAAAGTCGTGACCGTTCACATGGACCTTGACCTCGGCTATGTGGCGGAATTTTTCGACGGACATGATCACGTCGACGTTGAGGATCTGGTCCCAGAAGCGTTTCAGCTTCCGCATCCTCGTTTCGGTGAACGCGATGAGCTCCGGAGTCGTTTCAAAATGCCGTGCCGTCGTAGTCAGCTTCATGGAATGCCTCCTCGCATCTTCTGCCCTGCGCTCCGCCGCGGCCCTCAGTGAGGGCCGAACCGGACCTCCTGGTACGAGCTCCGCACGAGCGGCCCGGCGGCCACGTCGCGGAAGCCGAGCGCGAGCGCTTCCTCCTTGAACCGGTCAAATCGCTCGGGCGAAACGTACTCCTGGACGGCGAGCTGCGCCATCCCCGGTTGCAGGTACTGGCCGACCGCGAGACATTCGACCGACGCCTTCCGAAGATCCCGGAAGGCCTCGAGCACCTCCCCGGCCGTTTCACCGAGCCCGAGTATCAATGACGACTTTGTGATCACCTCCCGGCGGATCCGTTTCGCTTCCGAAAGAAGAAACAACGATCTGTCGTAATCGGCGCCGCTGCGCGCCTGCGCGTAGAGACGCCGGACCGTTTCGATGTTGTGCGAGAGAATCTCGGGCCCCGCCTCGAGAACCGTCGCGAGCGACGCGACGCTCCCGCCGAAATCGGGAATGAGCACCTCGACGACGGGCGGGCGCTCGAGACGCTTGAGAGCGCGCACCGTCTCGGCGAAGACGAGCGCTCCGCCGTCCGGAAGGTCGTCCCGGGTGACGGATGTGACGACCACGTTCTCGAGCTTCATCATATCCACGGCCCGCGCGATGCGCACGGGCTCGTCGGGATCGGGGGGGTGCGGCACTCCCGGGGAAACGGCGCAGAAGCGGCAGCCCCGCGTGCAGATGCCGCCGAGGATGAGAAACGTCGCCCGCCGGCGCGAATAGCAGTCGGCCCTGTTCGGGCACAGCGCCTCGCGACATACCGTGTGAAGATTGTTTCCGCGGACGATCGCTTCGACGGGGCCGCATTCGCCGAGGACCGGAATCCTCCGCTGCAGCCAGCCGGGAAGGCGTGGGGCTCGACGTTCCTTTGTCGATACAGTCATGTAGTATCGAAAACCCTGCAACAGGTTGTTCTCAATATTGCTTCCGGTGCCGGGCGGGCAGTATCCCGAGCTGCTCCCGGTACTTCGCGACGGTCCTCCGCGCGATGATGAGACCGTCCTTCTTTAATATATCCGCAATCTTCTGATCGCTCAAGGGCCTTCGTGTGTCTTCCTTGGCGATGATCCCCTTGATGTTCATCTTCGCGCTCTTCGCCGAGACCTCGTCCCCGTCCTCGGTGCTCAGGCTCGAGCTGAAAAAGTACTTGAGCTCGTAGACCCCGCGCGGCGTCTGGACGTACTTGTTCGTCGTCACGCGGCTCACCGTCGACTCGTGCATGCTGATCTTGCTCGCGACCTGCTGGAGGGTCAGCGGCCTCAGGGCCACGGCGCCCTTCTCGAAGAACTCCCGCTGCTCCTCGACGATCGCCTCCATCACCTTGATCATCGTCCGCCGCCGCTGCTCGATCGTCTGGATGAGCCACTTCGCGTTCTTGAGGCGGCTCTGGATGAAATCCTTCGCCTCCGAGTCGAGCTCGACGTTCTGCTGGAGCTCGTCGCGGTACGACTGGCTGATCCTGAGGCGCGGAACGTTGCGGTCGTTGAGGGATACGAGGAGGCGGTCGCCGACCCGGTCCACGACGAGGTCCGGGATGACGTACTTCGGCTCGTCCGCGATGATGTCGAGCCCCGGTTTCGGGTTGAGGCTGCCGATGACGTGCGCCTGCTCCTGAACCTCCTTGAGGGGCATCTTGAGCGCCTTGCTCAGGTCGAGGTACTTCCTCTGCTTGAACTCCTCGAAATGATCGCGGACGATGCGCGCCGCGAGGCTGTCCCCCATACCCTTCGCCTCGAGCTGGATGAGGAGGCACTCCCTGAGGTCGCGCGCGCCGACGCCGACCGGGTCGAAGGTCTGGATGATCTTGAGAACGTTCTCGACCTCCCCGATCCGGTCCGCCGGGATCGGCATGGCCCGCGCGATCTCGTCGAGAGAGGCGGTGAGGTATCCGGAATCATCGAGGCTCCCGATGATGTACGCGCCGATCTGAAGCTGCATCTCGTCCTTCGTGATGAGACGAAGCTGGCTCGTGAGGTACTCGGAAAAGCTCTGCTTGGCGACGGGAACCCGCTCGACGAAATCCTCGCGGCTCTCCTCGTTCGTGAAACCGTCGCCCGCTCCGAAGCTCGACTCGAAGTAGTCGTCGGTGCTGGTGCGCTCCTTCTTCGACTCCTCGCTCTCCTCGCCCTCGGCCGGCTCGACCTTGGCCGCCTGCGCCTCGGCCCTCGTCTCGGAGGACTCCTCTATCTCGGCGGGCTCCTCCTCGTCCGAGTCCGTGTCCGCGTCGTCGATTTCCTCGAGGAGCGGATTCTGGAGGACCTCCTGTTTGAGCACCTGCTGGAGCTCGAGGGTCGGCATCTGGAGCAGCTTGAGAGCCTGCTGGAGCTTCGGCGTCATCACGAGACGCTGCTGCAACCCGATATGGAGTCCGATTTTCATGTCCACGCGAGTGCCATCCTTGATTTAGAGTCGAAACGCTTCACCCAGGTATATTTCGCGAATGTCCGGGTCGTTGGCCAACTGATCGGCCGTGCCCGAACGCAAGATCTTCCCCTCGTACATGATGTAGGCGCGGTCCGTGATCGAGAGCGTCTCGCGCACGTTGTGATCGGTGATGAGGACGCCGAGGCCGCGCTCCTTGAGCTTTCGAACGATCCCCTGGAGGTCCTGGACGGTGATCGGATCGATCCCCGCGAACGGCTCGTCGAGCAGCATGAAGGACGGATCCGTGACGAGCGACCGCGTGATCTCGACCCTGCGGCGCTCCCCTCCCGAGAGCTGATAGCCGAAGCTCTTGCGCACGTGGCCGATGCCGAGCTCCTCGAGGAGACTCTCGAGCCTCCGCGAGCGCTCCTCCTTCGAGAGCGGCAGCGTCTCGAGAATCGCCATGACGTTGTCCTCGACCGAGAGCCTGCGGAAGATGGAGGCCTCCTGGGGAAGGTAACCGATCCCCTTGCGCGCCCGCTTGTACATCGGAAGCCTCGTGATGTCGACGCCGTCGAGCTTGACCGAGCCTCCCTCGGGGCGGATCATCCCGACGATGATGTAGAAACAGGTCGTCTTGCCCGCGCCGTTCGGACCGAGAAGCCCGACGATCTCCCCCTTGGCGACCTTGATCGAGACCTCGTTCACGACGCGGCGCTTGCCGTAGAGCTTCACGAGGCCCTCGCAGGAGAGCCCGCGTCCGTCCGGGGACGGCACGATCGTCATCTCGCCGGCCGGGCCCGGCGTCTCATCCTCGTCTCTCAGGCGGGCGCCCTTGGTCTCACTCACCCCGCTTCACCCCCGTGCTTTCGTCCTTCTTGATCTCCTCCTGCAGGAGCCCGTTCTCGTCCCGCAGGTAGGCCTTGACGTTTCTCTGTATCTCGACGTCCCGGAGGCCGGGATCCCCGCGGAGCCCGTAGCCCGTCAGAACGTCCTTCCCTCTCGTGAATTTCACGAAATCCTCCGAATGGATCTCGCCGGGGCCGTTGACCCAGACGAGACTCTCGGTCTCGAGGACGTAGCCTTCCTGGCTCGTGACCACGACGTGCCCGAGCGCCGTCAAGTCGTGCGTCACCTGATTGTACTCCCCCTTGTCGGAGGTCAGGACCGACACGAGGATGCCCTGCTTGTCGAAGAACTCGATGTGCGGCGTGTCGGTCACGAGGAGCTTTCGCATGTTGTAGACGCGCGCGACGGGCGCCTTGAGCCGCCACTTCACGAGCCCGGAGTCGCTCTCCGCCGTCGTGAAATCGTTGAACTCCTGATCGGGAACGTCCGCCGTCGCGAGCGTGCCCTCCCCCTTGTTCTTGCCCTGGCAGGACGGAACGAACACGGAGAGGGCGATCGCGAGAGCGACGAGGAGGGCCCCCGGGAGCAATCGACGTATCGTTTTGGCATTGCTCATATTATCCACGCTTCCCGTATCCCGACTCTTCGGCGACCGACGGCGCCGCCTTCGCGTCCGCCTCCCGCTCCGCGTCCCGTTTTCTCCAGCGGTCGTGAAACCACACCCACTGCTGGGGATAGATCCTGACGAGGCTCTCGACGGCCTGCGCGCAGCGCCTCGTGAGCTCGTCGACGCGTTCCGCCTCGCCGAGCCGCTCCGAAGGCGTCTCGAGCGCGGGAAGCACCGTGATGCGGTGGCTCCCGTCCTTCTGCATATGGATCGCGAGCGGCACGATCGGGGCGCCGCTCCTCAGCGCGAAGGCCGCCGCGCCGCGCGGCGTGTGCGCGGGAACGCCGAAGAACGGAACGAAGATCCCGTCGACGTCCATATCCTGATCGATGAGCATCGCGAGGATCTCCCCCCGCTTGAGGACCTTGAACGCCGACACCGCGCTCGCCCCCCGCGGGATGGACGGGACGCCGAAGCGGCGCCGCATCCCGATGAGGAGCGCCTCGAGGCGCTTGTCCTTCATGTCTCTATATATCACGTCCACCTTGTATCCCTTGCATGCAAAATAGGCCGCGAGGAGCTCCCAGCACCCGATGTGCCCGGTCAGCCCCACGACGCCGCGGCCCGCGTCGTACGCTTTCCGCAAGTGCTCCTCTCCATCGACCGTGCAGAGCCCGAGAACCGCTTCTTTCGAGAGGTGCGTGAGCCGCAGCGCGTCGAAGGCGTTCCGGCCGAGCGCCTTGAAACAGCCCTTCGCCATCGCCCCGACGATCATCGGATCGCTCTGCGGAAAGGCGAGGGAGAGATTCCGCAGCGCGCGCCGCCGGTCCTTCCGGTAGAGCCCGAACGCCGCGCCGCCGAGAAAGGAAAAGAGCGCGAGACCCGCCCCCCGCGGCATGAGCCGCGTCATGGCGATGAGCGATTTCACGAGAAGAAGGGCGGCCCATCTTCGGATCTTTTTCTTCACCCTGCGCCATTCGTCCGATGCCCTGCTTGTATCTGTTCGACGGGTGCCCGGCTGCCGGAAGGCCCGTACGCCGGGCGTCACAAGAGGTTTATAATCCAAGTTCCCAGAACTGTCAAGCAACAATTATGCCAAAGGGGAGGAACAATGGGGAATGATAGGCAACTATGAGGAATTATAGGGAGTTACGCGATAGTTCGGGGCACGACCGGAACGAATCGACCATTCGTGGGCACGGCATGAGCTAATTATTTGCCGGATTTGAAGATGCGGGCTGGCGAGGGCGAGCGTCTCGCCCCCTGGAACATAGAGCTCCCGGGGCGCTACCTCAGCCCTTCCCTGATGATATCGTGAATGTGGATGACGCCGACCGGTCGCCCTTCCTCGTCCGTGACGAAGAGCTGCGTGACGGGCCCGCGGGGATCCATCTCCATCTGGGCGAGGGCGTCGACCGCCAGCGCCCCCGCCTGCGCGGTGCGCGGCTGCCCCGTCATGAGGCTCGACACCTTCACCTCGAGCGCGGCCGGGTTCTTGATGAGAATGCGCTTGAGGTCGCCGTCCGTGATGATGCCGGCGAGGCACCCCCGCCGGTCGGTGATGCCGGCGCAGCCGAGCCTCTTGTTGGCGATCTCGAAAAGGGCCTCCCTGAGCGTCGTGTCCATGCCGATGAGGGGCATCGCCTCCCCCTTGTGCAAGAGCTCGCCCACGGTGAGGCTGAGACGCTTGCCGAGA
>JBEKAW010000066.1:0-10408 GCA_050015715.1 Candidatus Krumholzibacteriaceae bacterium | reverse complement strand
CTCGCCATCTCGTGCGCCGTCGAGGACAGGCCCGAGAACGGCGAGAATATCGGGAAGCGCCAGTCGTCGTACTGGTACTCGACCGCCATTCGCGCCCGCGACCTCGAGCCCCTCGAGGAGATCGCGTCGAAGGCGGTCATGCGGACGCTCCGCAAGATCGGCGCCCGAAAGCCGAAGACGTGCGAGGTGAGCGTCGTGTTCGATCCGGAGGCGACGCGCGAGCTCCTCGAGTCGGTCGCCCACGCCGTGAGCGGCGGAAACATTTACCGCAAATCGTCGTTTCTCGTCGATCGCCTGGGGACGCAGGTCGGCTCTCCGCTCTTCACCATCGTGGACGACGCGCTCCTGAGCGGGAAGCTCGGCTCCCGCCCCTTCGATTCCGAGGGAGTCCGGGCCCGCCGGAACCTCGTTTTCGAGAAGGGGCTCCTGAAAAGCTACCTCCTCTCGAGCTACCAGGGGAGAAAGCTCGGCCTCAAGACGACGGGGAACGCCGGGGGAATCTCGAACCTCCGCCTCGAGCCGGGGACCTGCGATCAGCGCGACATACTTGCGAGCGTGAGCCAGGGGCTCTACCTCACCGCCCTCTTCGGCCCGGGCGCAAACTGGATGACGGGTGATTTCTCGCAGGGGGCGCAGGGGTTCTGGATCGAGAACGGGGAGCTCGCCTATCCGGTCGACGAGTTCACTATCGCGGGCTCCTTCCCCGCGATGCTCTCGGGGATAGTCATGGTCGCGAGCGACATCGACTGGCGGAGCCCGCTCGCCGCTCCCACCATAAAAATAGAGAGGATGACCCTCAGCGGCACCTGAGCCATCCTCTCAATCCTGGAAGAGTGCGAACCGCTATTCCCGGTCGCCCGGGGCGAACCCGACGTCTACCGGAAGATGTCCTTTATCGCGCCCCACGTCTTGTCCTGCGCGGAAATCTGGATGTCGTGCGAGAACGCGGTGAAGCACTCGCCGCCGTCCTTCTTGCCGTCGTGATTGGCATCGGCGAACGCCCAGATGTGGACGCCGTAGCATCCGCGCCAGTCGATCTGGACCGACTTCGTGTCGGAGTAGTTGTGGCCGGTCGGCGTCGGCGTCGAGACGACGAGATCACCCGCCGCATATACGCCACCCGTGACCAGGTTTCCATCGGCATGAATCTCGGGTGTACAACCGCCCGGCACGGGGTTATCGAACATGATGAGTATGTTCGAGTACGTCGTCGGGCTGTTATTGAATCCGTCGATGATCAGGTTGAAATGGGTCCCCCCGAAGTAGTAGCCCTGGTTGCTTGTGCTCGCCTCGAAACCCGTCAGGTTCGGCGCCTGGTAGATGCTGAGATCGATCGTGTTCGACCCTATGACGAGGAGCACCTTGCCCCCCCGGTCGTAGAGAGGATTGTAGAGCGGGTCGCCCGGGCCGACCGTGTAGTACTCGGCCGGATCGTACTGGTAGACGCATGGAGCGTCCGGATAAACGACGAGGCACGGGTCCGCCCTCAGAAACCCCGCCGTCAGAACAAGAAAGCCGCATACAGCCGCGGCGAATACAACTGTCCGCAATGGCTTCATAACCCCTCCTGCGTGTAAACGGGAATTTACGATCCCCCCCTAGAGATAGAAACGCTTCTTATTTAGCACCAAGAGTGTATCACAAACTGCCTTGGATTGCAACCATAATGAGCTTCCTCGCCCCCTGATTCCGTACTATAGTAGGCCCAGACCAGAGGAGGAATGCATGCGGAAATCCCTATCGTCGCTTCCCGCGGCGCTGCTTCTGATTGCGATTCCCGGCGCGCTACTCGCGTCGGACCAGCGCGCCGACGAGCTCATCGCGAGGCACCTTGCCGCGCTCGGCGGAAGGCAGGCGGTCGCCGCGATCAGGTCGGTGGTCACGACAGCGGATATCGAGCTCATGGGGACGGGGCTCAAGGGCTTGGTGGAATCCCGGATCCTCCGCCCCTGCCTCTCGTACTCCGATATCTCGCTGGGCTTCTTCAAGGTCAAGGAGGGGTACGACGGCGAGCGCCTCTGGATGGTGGACCAGAACGGCAAGCTCCAGTTCAGGCGCGACGCCGCCTCCCTCCAGTACCAGAAGACGGAATGCCTCCTCGAAAGCCAGGAGTATCTTTTCGGAGGGACCGGCTACAGGCTGACCGCGCTCGGACGGGACACCATCGGCGGCACGGCCTGCGACATTATCAGGATCGACGTCGACGGGGGCACGAGCGCCCTCGTATCCCTGAACGATTCGACGTACCTCATTCAACGCATCGAGCTCAAGGCGCCCGAGGGCGAAACGATCGAAACGTATGGAGACTACCGCCCGGTCGGCGGCGTCATGTTCCCGTTCTTCGAGCGGACGGAGATACCGGCGCTCGGGCAGCGGATCGAGATGCGCTGCAGATCGGTTATGCCGAACGAGACGATCGATCCCGTCGTGTTCCTGCCGCCGGCGGCCGACGTCAAGGACTGGCGCTTCACCCGCGGCCGCGGCCCGACGGAGATCCCGTTTCAATACAAATACAATCACATCTTCATCACCGCGCGGATCACCGGCTACGACCGCGACGTGCTGTTTCTGCTCGACTCGGGCGCGAGCATGACGGTCGTCGATTCGTCGATCGCCGCCGCGATGCATCTCGCGAGCGGCGGCACGATGCCCGGGGCTGGCGCCGGCGGCATGGCGAACTTCTCGATGACGCGCATTCCGGGGCTCACGATCGGGGATATCGAGTTCTCCGAGCAGACCGCGATCTCGTTTCCCCTCTCGGGCCTCCTGAAGACGTTCGAGGAGACGGAAATCGGAGGCGTCCTCGGATACGACTTCCTGAGCCGGTTCGTCACGAGGATCGACTACGAGCATGGGGTCCTCACATTCTTCGAGCCCGACTCCTTTCCCCGGCCCGCGGGCGCGGCGGTCGTCGAAGCGCCGCTCGTCCACAACCTGTTCTCGCTTCCCGCGGCGCTCGACGGGGTGAAAGGTTCCTTCTATCTCGACACGGGGGCCAACAGCTCTCTCCTCCATGGGACCTTCGCCGATTCGACGGGACTCGGGAAGGGCAGGCCCACGCTCGCGATGGCGATTCGCGGCGCCGGAGGCGAAGAGACAGCCTCCCTGTGCCGCTTCGACTCCCTCGCCATCGGAGGGGTCACGATCGCGAGGCCCGTGCTCGCGATAACGCGGGAAAAGAAGGGAATCAGCGTCCTCGAGAACGTCGACGGTGTGATTGGAAACGACATCCTCGAGCGCTTCACGGTGACGCTCGACTATCGCGCGCAGCGCGTGCTGCTCGAGAAGAACTCGCGCTTCGGCGAGCCGTTCTTCAGGGACCGCTCGGGGCTCCAGATCGCGCGAAAGGAGAACGGACGCTTCATCGTCGTACGGGCCATATCCGACTCCCCGGCCGGCACGGCGGGCTTCCGCGCGGGCGACGTCATTGTCAGGGTCGCACGGACGAAGGCGGAGCGCTTCAAGGACGTGCGGGAGCTCCTGAGCCTCTTCGAAGCGAAGGAGGGCACGACGTACCGGATCGAGATCACGCGGAGCGGGCGGACGTTGAAGCTCACCCTGACGCTCGCGGACTACATCTAGCAAGGGAGAGACGCTTGGGCGCCAAAGTGAAATTTATCGGCGGGACGAGAACGGTCACGGGATCCATGCATATGATAACGAACGGCGGGGCACGGTTCATCCTCGACTGCGGGCTGTTCCAGGGGCGGCGCGAGGAGTCTTTCGAGCGAAACGCCCATTTCCCCTTCGATCCGTCCGGGATCCAGTCGTGCGTTCTCTCCCACGCGCACATCGATCACAGCGGAAACCTCCCGAGCCTCGTGAAACACGGATTCCGCGGAAGGATCCTTGCGACCGAGGCGACCCGCGATCTCTGCACCGCGATGCTCCCCGACAGCGGGCACATCCAGGAAGAGGACGTGAGATTCGTCAACAAGATCCACAAGAAGCAGGGCCGGCCGCCCGTCTCGCCGCTCTACACCAGGAAGGACGCCGAAGACGCACTCGCGTTCATCCGCGGATGCCCCTACCGAACACCGGTGGAAGTCGCGGACGGCGTCTCGGCCACGTTCTACGACGCGGGGCACGTCCTCGGGTCTGCGACCCCCCTCATTGAGCTGCGCGGGAACGGCGGCACCACGCGTCTCGCCTACGCCGTCGATCTCGGCAGAAAGAGCGCTCCCATTCTCAAGAGTCCGGAGCAGCCGCCCGATATCGATTACCTCATCCTCGAGAGCACCTACGGGGGGCGCCTGCACTCGTCGATCGAGGAGGCCGTCGAGCTGCTCACGAAAACGGTCCTCACGACCGTCGCGCGCAAGGGCAAGATCGTCATTCCGTCATTCGCCCTCGAGCGGACGCAGGAGGTCGTGTATTACCTGGATCAGCTCATCAAACAGGGCCGCATCCCCGATCTCCCCATTTACGTGGACAGCCCCCTCGCCGTCAACATCACCGAGATCTTCATGCGCCACGAGGAGTGCTTCGACGAGGAAGCGAGAAGGAGGTTCCGCTCGACCGGCGACCCGTTCGGAACGGACCGCATACGGTACGTCACCTCGGTCGAGGACTCGAAGAAGCTCAACGGCGACCCCCGGCCGATGGTCGTCATCTCGGCGTCGGGAATGTGCGAGGCGGGGCGCATTCTCCACCATCTGCGGAACACCGTCGAGAATCCGAGAAACACGATCCTCATCGTGGGCTTCGTCGCGAAGAACACCCTCGGCCGGAGGATTGTCGAGCGGAACGCGACGGTGAAGATATTCGGAGAGGAGCTTCCCCTGCGCGCCGAGGTCGTCGTCATCAACGCCTTCAGCGCGCACGCGGACCGCGGCGAGCTTCTCGACTACGTGATGCCGCTCAGGGGAAGGGTGAAGGGGATCTTCGTCGTGCACGGCGACGAGGACCAGTCCGAGAAGCTCACCGCGCTCCTCACCGAGAAGGGGTTCGCCGTGCGCATGCCGCTCCCGGAGGAAGAGATTGAGCTCGCCTGACCCCTGGAACGTCACGCCGGCGGAGGGAATCGAGATCCAGAAACGGCTCCGCGCCCTCGTACGGCGCTCATGGGACGGCCGCGCGATCGAGCTCATCGCGGGCGCCGACGTTCATTTTCCATCGAAGGGGACGGTACGGGCGGCCGTCGTCATTCTCACGCACCCCGGGCTCGAGATCGTCGATTCCTGCGCCTACGAAGGGCCGTGCACGTTTCCGTACATCCCGGGGCTCCTCTCGTTCAGGGAGATTCCGCCGCTCCTCGAGGCGTGGAAGCTGCTTCGCGAGAAACCCGATTGCGTCCTCTGCGACGGCCAGGGAATCGCTCATCCGCGCGGGCTCGGCCTCGCGAGCCACTTCGGACTCGTTCTCGGAATCCCGACGATCGGCTGCGCGAAATCCCCTCTCTTCGGGGAGTTCGATGAGCCGGGACCGGAGCGGGGAGACACCGCCTGCATCAGAGACCCGCATGGAAAGACGATCGGCGCGGTCGTGAGGACACGCGACCGGACGAGGCCGCTCTACGTATCGGTCGGACACGGCGTGAGCCTGCGAAAGGCCGTCTCCGTCGTGCTGTCGTGCTCGAAGCGCTTCAGGATCCCCGAGCCGCTCAGGGCCGCGCATCACCTCGCGGGCACGGGCGGTCCCTGAACCTCAATCCTGATCCCGAATGGAACCGATCTTGCTCGAAACGTTTCGAGCCGGGTTGCACGCACGGGCGGCAAATCGTAATCAATTGCCCTGATATCAGATAGAGAACCGCCCCTCGAAAGCCCCCCGGCGGATTGCGCTCGAGAGCAGGCCGATTTGCAACGAGTTCCCGCGTGCAAGACAGGGACTGGCGGGATGATTATACCCATCGGGACAAAATCGACTCTCGCGCTCAAGCCGAAGCTCACGATCGGCCTCATTGCCGCGAATCTCATCGTCGCCTGTATCACCATTCCGCTCATGATGGGGACCGGGAAGGCGCTCGTCAAGGTGCAGGGGGAGCGCTTCGCGAAGCAGATCCGGCTCTATCTGGGAGAACATCGAGAGGACGGCCTTCCCGCGGGCGTCTCCCGGGCGGAGGTCGCCGAATCGATCGGGGAGCTGGAGACGGCCGAGGACGCGGGGAGCTTCCAGATTGCGCTCTACCGGACCTTGCAGACGACCGGCGTCTCGCCCGAGGCGTTCCGGAGTTACGGGGAGACGCTTCAGAGCCGGGAGGCGTCCACCTACGTCGGTCCCGGGGGAGGCCCCTCGGGCATGCTCGCCGAGTGGAAGGCGCTCCGCGAGCGGGAGCGGAAAATCACGGACGAAAGCGTATTCAACCGCTTCGGTCTCATCCCGGGCAAGATGAATCGCGTCTATACGTTCTTCACGCACATCTTCATCCACGGCGGGATCTGGCACCTTCTCGGAAACATGCTCTTTCTCTGGATCGTCGGCTGCCTTCTCGAGGATAGCTGGGGGCGCCTTCCCTTTCTCGCCTTCTACCTCGCGGGGGGCGCCTTCGCGGGGCTCGTCCATTGCCTCCAGGACACGTCCTCGATCATGCCCCTCGTGGGGGCCTCGGGAGCGATCGCGGCGGCGATGGGCGCATTCACGGTCAGACATTTCCTGACGAAGATACGGTTCTTTTATTTCTTCCTTGTCATTCTCAAGCCCTACGTGGGGACGTTCAGTCTTCCCGCCTTCGTGTTCCTCCCCTTCTGGTTCGTCGGGCAAATCGCGCTTCACTACCTCGACGGCTACCTGGGGGGAGGCTCGAACGTCGCGTACATTGCGCACATCGCGGGCTTCATGGCGGGAGTTACCGCGGCGCTCATCATGCGGATCACGGGATTCGAGGAGCGCTTCCTGGCACCCTCCGTGGGGCGAAGCCGGGTCAAGGCGGGAGTGCTCAGGGATCCCCGGTTCGATCGCGCCTGCGAGCTCCTCGAACGCGGCAATCGCGAGGGCGCGCGCGCTCTCTTCGCGAAGCTCCTCGACGACCGTCCCCGGGATATCGAGCTGATCCGGGATATCGTGCGCCTCTACCGCGAGAAGGGACTTCCCGACGACTCGACCGCGCTCAGCGAGAAGGCGCTCAAGCTCATGATTCTCGGAGAGAACATGGATGAAGCGGCGCGCTTCGCCGCCGACCTCATCGCCGCGCCGGGAGAGCTCCGTGTCAACGCCCAGCACCTCATGAGGGTCGCAAAGTGGCTCACCGACCACGAATCGTACGGCCAGGCCCATGATCTCTACCGGGCGATCATCGCATCCAACAAGGCGCCCAACGTTCTGTCGAAGGCATACCTCGCGCTCGCGAGGCTCCTGAGCGAGAAGATGAACAATACGCACGACGCGCTCGCCCTCATCGAGGAGGCCCGAACGATACCTCTCGACCCCGAGTGGGAGGAGACAATGTCTCAAATCGAGGGGGTTCTTAAAGATAGGGAGAACTCCCTATACGCTCCCGGCGTGCTCCGCTAGACCATCGTTAACTACAAATAATTCGGAAGGTTACAAAAGACAAGAATATTTGATTTTGTTCAATAATAGCTATTGACTAGGAACTATTTCTTATTATCTTTCTATAGGTCTCAGCAGCGAGAGACCGGGAGAGGAATAAGAGGGGTCCCTGTCAGGGACTTGCAACACAGCACCTTGGCCTAACATCTATGACGGGGACCCCAATTATTCGCGCCTCGTCAGATTTTCCCCAAAACATCAGCAATGACCACGTCGATGTTCTTCACGCCTCCCACGAGCCGTGCCCGAATCCTCCCCTCCTTGTCGATGACGAATGTCGTCGGCGTTCCGGAGATCTGCAGGACGTCGCGGGCAAAACGGCGATCGTCGAGAAGGATAGGGAACGTCGTTTTCTTCTCCTTGACCACATCCCGCATCTTGTAGAGGAGGCCGTTCACCTGGAGGCCGAGGAACTTGAAACCGAGCTCCTTCTCGCGCTGCTTGAGGCCTTCGAGCTGCGGAAACTCCGCAAGGCAAGGCATTCAAGTCGGGCTCAGGGCGTTGATCACGATCTTCGTGCCCTTGAGCTTCGCGAGATCGTATACCCTCCCGTCGAGGTCGACGAACGTGGCCTCCGCGAGCGGTCCCTCATCGCCGATGCGCAGCGCCATGATGCGCTCGTCGAGATCTTTCGCGCCGGGATGAACGACCGCATCGAGGCTGTCGAGCTTCTCCTCCTCCCGCGCCCCCGGCATGCCGGCGGCGGCGCGGATGTAGAGATCGAGCGCCTCATCCCGCTTCCCCTCCGTCCAGAGTATCTTCGCGAGGAGCCCGTCCGCCTCAGGGTCGCCCGCGGCCATCGCGAGGTAGCGCTTGGCTTCCTCCTTTTTCCCCTGCTGATCGAGCACGGCGCCGGCATTGGCGATCGCATTCGATTTCGCGTGGGGGTCCGCCGACAGATCGGCCGCCTTGAGGAAGCACTTCAGGGCGAGGTCGGGATCCGCCTTCGGATCCACGAGCTCGTACCCCATGTAGAGAAAGAGGCGCGCCGACCGCTCGGTCTGGAATAGACTGTCCGCGAACGCAACGGCCGCATTCTTGTCCTTATTCATGAGGTATCCGAACTTGGCCAGCAGCAGCTCGCCCCGCGCGGAGGGCTCGGTCTCTTTCGCGAGCGCCCCGGCAAGGAACTGCGCCGCCTTCGCGTCGTCCTTCATCTCCGTGGACAGCGTTTCGAGCGCGCGGTTGTAGGCGATGAACCGGTAGGGGGAATCCTTGTGGTTCCCGATGAAAATCGTGAGCCGCTCGACCTTCCCGGCGGGGTCCTTCACCGCGCTCGCCGTCTCGAGCTCCTCGAGGACGTAGAGCGCCGACGGCGCCTCGTGCTTCCCGCATCCCCCCGCGAGGAACGCGAGGGCGCAGAATACGATCATGAGCTTCGGAGCCGAATGAGCCATAGGGTCTCCTTTCAGTGCCGCACGCACGCGCGGTGCGGACGTTGTTTCACCCGGTATACCTCTCTTCGCGCCTCCGCGCAATCGATTCCTGGATGAGCGACGCAATCTCGTCCGCGCGGGCCTTCCAGCTCCGGGACCGCGCGAAGGCGGTGAGCTTGTCCTGATTCGCCCCCGAGGCCAGCGCGAGGCGGATCCCGTCTATGAACTCCTCCCCGGAGGAGGCGAGATGAATGAGCCCGCGCAGCGGCTCGAGATCCTCCGAGTGCTTCATCGTGACGATCGGCCGCCCGCACGCGGCGTATTCGTAGAGCTTGTTCGGATCGGCCGAGCGCATGAGCTCGTTCACCTTGAGGGGAATGATGCAGACGTCCATCGCCGCGATGTAGGCGCCGAGCCTCTCGTACGGCTTCGCGCCGAGATGGAAAATATTGCCTCTCAGCGAGGCGATCTTCCGGAGCTCCGCGGCGCTGGCGCCGAACAAGGGGCCCACCATCACGATGGAGGCGCTCGGGAAAGACTCCGCGACCCGATCGAGGAGCTCGAAGTCAAACCACTCGGCGACGGCCCCCGAGTAGCCGATGATCGGGCGCTCTATCGCCTTCATGTCCTCGGGCACGCCGGATTCGGCGGCGGCGCGGAAGAGGTCGTAGTCGACGCCGTTGCCGACGAGTCGCACATCCTTCGCTCCCGCCTCGCGGAGGAGCTCCACGAGCCTCGTGCTCACCGCGATCACGAGGTCCGCGGAGCGGGCGAGGCGCAGGAAATAGCCCCGCGCCCACGGAGGCGTGTGCGGGAAGGCGAGGTGATCGTCGTTGCAGTCGTAGAGGAGGAGCGACCGTTTCAGGCACGGGAGAACGGCCGCGTAGTATATGTTGGAAACGTAGAGGACACGGTCGCGGCCCGAAAAGCCGGTCGCGAGGAATATCACATTGATCCATAGCAGGATAATCGCATTCCAGACGAAGCGGACAGGCGGAAGCGAAAAGAGCGCCTTTACGGGGCGCTGCGGGAAGTTCTTGAGCGCCGGCACGCAGACGTGAACGACCCGGCCGTCGCGACGGGGAAGAAAGTCGTTCGGTTTCCCCTTCACGACGCTCGAGAGGAAGAGTATCTCCCAATCGGCCGGAAAGCGGGACAGCACCTGCTGCTTGCGCGTCCTCACGTAGCTCCACTGGATTTCCGAGAGACAGACGACCTTCATGCGCGACGCTCCATGAACTCCCGGATCCTCGAAACGACGTATTCCTTCTCGGCGGAGGCGAGCTCGGGATATACGGGAATGGCCAGCGTCTCCCGCGACGCGGCCTCGGACTCGGGGCAGTCTCCCTCTTTCCCGCCGAGAACCGCGAAGCACTTCTGGAGATGGAGGGGCACCGGATAGTAGACCTCGCAACCGATGCCGCTCTCCTGGAGAAACGCCTTGAGCGCGTCCCGCTGCTTCGCCCGGATCACGTACTGGTTGTAGACGCTCGTGTTCCCGGGTTCGACGACGGGCACGTTCACGCCGGGAATCCCCGAGA
>JBEKAW010000065.1:0-10502 GCA_050015715.1 Candidatus Krumholzibacteriaceae bacterium | reverse complement strand
GTAGTGGCGAATGGCGTTGATACGACGGTCGTGACGGTGACGGTGCGGGATGCGCAGGGGAACCCGATTGCAGGGAGCTCGGTGACGATTGGGGCGACGGGGACTCTGAACACGATCCGTCAACCTTTGGGCGTGACGGATGCGAACGGGCATGCGGTGGGGAGCGTGAAGTCGACGAAGGCGGAGCTGAAGACGATCAGTGCGACGGTGGGTGGGGTGGCGATCACCAATACGAGGAATGTGACGTTCACGGTAGGCGCGTTCAGTCCGGTTCAGTCGGACGTGTCGATCAGTCCGTCGACGGTCGTAGCCAATGGCGTTGATACGACGGTTGTGACGGTAACGGTGCGGGATGCGCAGGGGAACCTGATTGCAGGGAGCTCGGTGACGATAGGGGCGACGGGGACTTCGAACACGATCCGTCAGCCTTTGGGCGCGACGGATGCGAACGGGCATGCGGTGGGGAGCGTGAAGTCGACGAAGGCGGAGCTGAAGACGATCAGTGCGACGGTGGGTGCGGTGGCGATCGCGACGACGAGGAGCGCGAGCTTCGGGGCGGGGCCGTTCAACGCGGGTGCGTCGGACATTCAGGTGGACAAGACGACGGCCGTGGCGGATGGGGTCGATGCTATTACCGTGACGGTCTACGCGCTCGATGCACAGAGCAACGGCATTGCGGGAAAGACCGTGACGATTGCGGCGACCGGCAGCGGGAATGTCCTCAGCCAACCCGTCGTGACGACCGATTCGAACGGCCGTGCAATCGGGAGCCTGAGGTCGACCGTCGCCGAGGGTAAGACGATCAGCGCGAAAGCGGACGGGGCGGACATCGCGAAGACCGTTCCTGTCACCTTCGGCTCGGGGGGACTCAATCATTTTCTAGTGACGCACGGCGGCACGGCGACGGCCGGCCAGGCGTCGTTCGTGACGATCGACGCGCGCGACAGCCAGAACAACAAGATTACCAATTTTGCAGGCATAGCGAAGGTTTACACGAGCTCGACGATACCGGGCGACTACATCACGTGGGGTCTCGGGAACGCCGCCGGCTCGATCCTCTCCGAGGTCGGAGACACCGTGCGGTATCAATTCGTTCCCGCGGATCTCGGCGACGCGGAGCTCAGCATCACCGACACGAAGGTCGAATCGATCACCATTTACGCCTCGAGCGGCGCCGTGACGTCGTCGTCTGCCGCGCCCCTCGTCGTGAACAACGCGCCACCCGACCGCATGATCCTCGTGAGCGGCAACAATCAGCGCGCCGTCGTCGACCAGGAGGTCGCCTCTCCGCTCGTCGTCGTCGTCCAGGATGCGTTCGGAAACCCGGTTCCCGGCGTCACCGTGAGCTGGGCGATCACGAAGGGCGGAGGCTATTTCGACGCGAGCCGCTCCATCGCGGGGCAGCAGACGACGTCGGTGACGCTCGCGGACGGCACGGCGGCCGGCGAGCTTTGGCGCCTCGGAACGGTGAGCGGGCTCAATTCCGACGGGATAACGGCGTCGATGCCCTCGGGGTCGACGCGCTCCGTGGCGTTCACGGCGACGACCGATTTCGGGCCGGTCAGCTCGATCGTTTTGACGCCTGCAAGCAAATCGGTGACGGTCAACTCCGCGACGATCGTGACCGCGACGCTGCGGGACGCCTTCGCGAACCTCGTCGCGAACGAGTACGTCACCATATTCATAAAGGACACTCCCGACGGGCACCTGAGCAGGGCGTCGGGAAGCTCCACCGACTCGCTGAGCGCCTCGATGAGGCGAGGCGAGAGCGACAGCACGGGGACGGTCCGGGTCACGTACAACGCGCCCGCGGCGGCCGGTCTGCAGGACGTTATCGACGCTTACAGCAACACCATCCCCGTGGAGAACGTCGCCGACGTCACCTACACCTCGGTCGCGAGCGGCGCCACGGATCTCCGCGCGACGGTGCTCACGGGGCAGACATCGCAGGCGGGAGCCACGTTCTCCTTCATGGTCGAGGCGGTCGACGGGAACGGAAACCGCGACCTCACCAATGCGAGCCGGATCGTTCTCAATCCTCAGACCGGCTCAGGGTTCACGTTCAGCCTCACGAACTTCGGCGCGGGCGTCACGGAGGCCAATCTTGCAAGCGGCGTCATCACGCTCTACGGACGCGGCACGAAGACGGGAGGCTGGCGGACCGACGTCAATGACAAGGCGTCGGTGCTCCTTGCCGGCCATTTCGACATTACGGTCATCCCGGACACGGTGAGCTCGTACCTCGTCGTCGCGCCATCGAACGCGACTGCAGGGACGGATTTCTCCGTTCTCGCCCAGGCGAAGGATCGTTTTGGCAACAACTCGACATCCGCCAATTACCAGATCAATTTCAGGGCGGTTCAGGCCGCGGACAGCACGAAGGCCGCGTCGGGGACGCTCTCCGTCCCGAACGGAAGTCTCGTCAACGGTCTCTTCACCGGGAGCAATTTCCATTACACCGTCGCGGAGCAGATGCGCGTCGCGGTGACGAGCGCCGCGAATGCAGTCAAGGGCTACAGCGGCATCGTGGCGGTCGGCCATGCAACAGCCTACCGGCTCGTGAAGATCGCCGGAGACAGCACGGGCGTCTCCGTCGGCGACTCGCTGCGGCTTCGCGCGCAGGTCGTCGATATCTACGGAAACGCGGTGAACGGCCAGACGGTGTTCTTCACCGTGCAGCAGGGAAGCGGGCATCTCGCGGCGCCGCAAGCCGTCACTGACGCGAGCGGCGGCGTATCGCTCTGGTTCAGAACCGGCACCGTCAGAGGCACGAACGTCGCGCGCGCGTCGATCCTCGACGGGGCTCCGCCGGAACTCGAGACCCAGAGCTTCACCGTGACGACCGTCCCGAAGAGCACGATCGCGAGCGTCACCCTTGCGATTCCCGGCGGGACGAGCTACCACGCGGGAGATGTCTTCGCGGGAAACGTCGCGGCTTATGATCAGTACAACAACCTGATCGATACGGATTCGAGCTCGAGGCTGCGCTGTGTCGCCCGGCATTCGACGATGAGCTTCGTGCCCGGCGTCATGACGCTCAGCTCGGGGACGGCGTCCTTCACGGCGTCCGACACGCTCGCCGGCGTCAACAGAATCCGCGTCCTTTCGCTCGCCGGCGACAGCCTCTCGGACTGGAGCGGTCCGCTCACGATACAGCCGGCCTCGGCCTACCGCATCGTGAAGGTGCGGGGGGACACCCTCGGCGTCCAGGTCGGGGCGAAGACCGGTCTCAAGGCCCGCGTGAGCGACCGGTACGGAAACGCCGTGCCCGCCGAGACCGTCACGTTCGTCATTACGAGCAATCTCGGGGGCAGCCCGAGCCTCTGGGACGCCACCGGCGTCCCGAACGACGGGATCGTTCTGAGCGACGCGATGGGCGCCGCGGTGTGCAGCCTGACGACGGACTCTCATGCGGGCACGAACACGGTTTCCGCTTCGATTCTCGACGCGAGCCCTCCCGCCCTCGAGCGCGTGCAATTTTCCGTGGGCACGACGGCGGGCACGATCGCGCGCTTCGACGTCATCCCCGACGGATACTCGAAGAAGGCCGCGCAGAACTTCTCGCTCCAGCTCACCGCGTATGACCTGAGCAACAACGTGGCGACCGCCGACGATACGAGCAGGGTGCTTCTGGGCGGCGGCTCCGCCGTTTTCTCGATCAATCCCGTCACGCTGTCTCACGGGCAGGCGACGGTGACCGTCCACGACAACAAGGCGGAGAGTCTCATCCTGAGCGCGCAGACGCTCGGGGGCGGGGCGCTGAGCCACAGCGCCGCGATCACCGTCTCGCCTGAGGTGCCGGCCGGTGCGATCGCCTTTGCTTCGATCATCCCCGATTCGATAACGGCGAACGGCACGAGCCTCTCCGCCATAACGTCGCAGCCCGTGAAGGACGCGTACGGAAACGTCGTTGCGCCCCTCACCCTCATCCGCGTGACGCCGTCTCTCGGCACCGTGGCGAGCGACGATCAGGATCCATCGACGCCGCTCACCTATGAGCGACAGACGGGCGCGACCGGCGCCGTTTCGGTGTTCATCAGATCCTCGAGCTCTCCAGGCACCTCGACGGTCGCCTTCCAGAGCGTCACGGGGAGCGCGAGCGGGAACGCGACGCTCCACTTCATGCCGCCGCCGGCGTGCGCCTACGCGGGATACCTCACTCCGCGCTATCTTGTTCCGACGCATCCCGCGACCTTCCGGTGCTCCGTTACGAACGGGAGCCCCACCGGGCTGAACCTCACGACGGCGAGCTCCATCTCCTTCGCGGACAGCAGCTCGCACGTGTACCAGGCCTACCTCGCCGCGCCCGCATACGTGAAGGGGTCTTCGACGGATACGCTCGATTTCGCGACGGCGACCGTTCCGGCGGGAATGCTCGGAGCCAGCTACACGCCGCAAGTCAAGCTTGTCGGAACCGACAGGTACGTCCAGCCGTACCAGGTCGAGTTCAACGCCGGCTCGAACAGCGTTTCCGTTTCCGATATCGAGATCGCGAGCGTCACCTCATTGAAGTCGATCGTAAGCAGGGGGGACACCTTCGAGGTCGACGTGCGCGTCAAGAACGGGGGGGGAGCGGTCGTTTCCGTGACCGATATTCTCCCTAAGTACAGGCACGGGTACTTCGGCCTTGTCGGAGGATGGAATCCGCTCCTCCCGGACGGTTTGCCTGCCGGCGTGGAAAAAGTATACCGGGGAAACATGCGTGTACTCCCGAACTCGCCTACCGGGGCCGATACGATCAACGCCTCGGTGACGGCTCAGGTTGACGGCTCGCAGGTCCAGGATACTTCGGCGTATCCGAATGTCGCTCCGATCCTCATCCAGTCGGCGGCCTCCGTCGTGTACGTCTCGAGCACGCTCAACCCTTCGACCGTCTCGAAGGGGCAGAGTTACCCATTCTCCCTCTCGCTCAGGAACGACGGCCAGGCGTCGGTCCTTCTCGACGGTGCAAAAACGAAGCTGACCTTCACCGACGGGAGTCATCCGGTGCAGGTAGCCCTCGGCTCCACGGGTGCGCTCCCCGGGAACAAGGTGACGGGGATAACGTTCCCCGCCGCGACAATCCCCCTCGCCATAGCCACGGGGAATTACCTCGTGACGGTGATCCTCGGCGGCACCGAGAACGGCGGCGCTTTCGCCGATACACTTATCCTCGGCGACCGTGTGGATGTCGTCAACCCGGCGCACCTCGTCTATCACGTCAACACGGTCCATCCGACGATCGTCAGCAAGCGGAGCGCAGTGGCGTTCAACGTCGGCGTCGACAACACGGGAGGGGCGCACGTCGAATGCAATCCCGATTCGACGTGGATCACCTTCAAGAACGGTTCGGTCGTCTACCTGGCGAGGCTCGACGGCACCCACGGCACGTCGATCGGACCGGGCGCCAATACGCTCTACTTCGCCTCGGTCACGGTTCCGGACGCGATGCCGACGG
The DNA here is from genome assembly GCA_050015715.1 of Candidatus Krumholzibacteriaceae bacterium. Classification (GTDB taxonomy): domain Bacteria; phylum Krumholzibacteriota; class Krumholzibacteriia; order Krumholzibacteriales; family Krumholzibacteriaceae; genus SSS58A. The sequence goes on along the minus strand of JBEKAW010000065.1, from coordinate 5,065 downwards.
GCCTATACTCGGCCACGGTGCGCGTGATGGGCACCGAGAACGGCTTGCCGTTCTCGACGAGCTTCGTGCTCTCGGATCAGATCTCGGTTCAGAATCCGTCGCAGCTCGCGATTGCGAGCACAACGGTGTCTCAGTCCGCTATTACGGCCGATCAGGCGCCGGCGTGGTACGATTCGATCCGCGTCGATAACAACGGCGGCGCGACGGTGCGGCTGGACAGCCTTTCGGTGAGGCTCTATGCGGGCTCGACGGAGGTCACGAACCAGTGCGTGCTCACGCCTCAGAATTTCAATCCTCATGTCGATATGCTGAGCGGCGGAACGGGGAAGACGATCGACGTGCAGTTCAACGACAACGTCGCAAATCAGATGACGGCGGGGACGATCGTCATCGAATCGACCGTGTGGGGCAAGGACATGAACAGCGGCGCCACGCTCGTCGCGACGACCGAGCTGGGAGGCAAGGGGAGCTACCTCGTGCAGACCCCGGCGAACCTCGGCGTCGTCGCTATCGTCGCCTCGGTCGATACCGTGACCGCGCTCCAGACGAGGAACTGGGCGGTCGACGTCGTTCTGAGAAACACGGGGCAATCCGACATCCGGCTCGATCCCGGATCGTCGCAGAGCTTCCTGACCTTCTCGACGTCGAGCGATTTCACGGTTCTGTATCCGACGGCGCTCAGGGGCGGCGGCCTCGTGCTCGAGGGAGGATCGACCGACACGCTCCGTTACGTGATCGACAGGACGGGCTCCGTTTCGGGCCTCTGCCGCATCGAGTCGACGACGCGCGGAACCGAGATCAACAGCGGCCGGGCTCTCATGGTCGCGAGCGGCTCCTTGGGTCTTCATGATGACGTGCTCGTGCAGACGGCCGCAAACCTCGAAATCGTACGCCTCACCGCTCTCCAGAACCCGGTGACGATCGCGCAGCAGCGCGACTGGACGGTCGAGATGGACGTGCGGAACACCGGCGGTTCGAACGCGACGCTTCTCCTCGGGAGAACCGATTCGACCTGGGTCGCCATTCCGGGGGGGACGGGCTTCGTGATCGCCAATCCTGCGACCCTCGCGGGTGACGGCGTCACGCTCCGCGGCGGCTCTTCCGGCGCGCTCGATTTCACGGTCCAGACGACGGGTTCCATAGCGGCCGGCATGCACGTTCTCACCGGGGCGATCCTCGCCTCCGAGGACAACAGCGGTCGCAAGCTCTCTGCGGCACGAAGCGCCTCGGCGAGCACGGACAGCGTCGCCTTCGATCTTCTCCCCGATCCACGCTACGTCGCCGGGAGCCTGACTCCCCAGCGGGTGAGCAGCGGCGCGAGCATCTCGTTCGAGGCGAAGCTCTCGAGCGACGCGCTCCTTCGCTCGGAGCTCGTTCTCGATCCCGCGAAGGTGCGTCTCGCCTTCGGAGACGCCCATGGCGACACCTTCCGGACGACCCTTTCGCCGCTCTCGGATCACGTTCTCTCGAGAGGGGGACAGATCAAGCTCATCTTCGCGACGGCGCCCCTCGATACCGCGATCGCGCATATAACGCTGCCCGTCGCGCTGCACCTCGAGGGCACCGAAAACGGGAATCCTTTCTCCGCCAACATCCCCCGGCTGAGCGATTCCGTGACCGTGGAGAAGGCGCCTCAGCTCAGCATCGACCGGATCGTCGTGCCGCAATCGGTGACGCGGTCGCAGAGCGCCCCGTGGCCGGTCCGGATGATCCTCAAGAACAACGGCGAGGCTTCCGTCGTGATAAGCACGGCCGCCGCGAAGACCTTCATCTCCTTCAATATCGTCGGGCTCGGCGACAGGACGTCCGAATATACAATCACCTATCCCACGCACCTCGCGGGCTCGGGGAGCGACACGCTGGCGGGGGGCGCGCGCGACAGTCTCCTGTTCGTCGTCACGACGACGGGCTCGACCACGGGGCTCGCCCTCGTCAACGGAAAGGTGACGGGCGTCGACGTGAACAGCGGACTCACGGTCGTCGACGACACCTACGACGGCGGTTTCAGCCACATGGCGATCCAGATGCCGGGCGCGCCCAGCGTGGCGCAGGAGCTTCCTTCCCGAACGACCGTGACAAGCGGCCAGACGACCTCGTGGCAGATCGATGTCGAGGTGTGCAACGGAGGCGAGGCCGCCCTCACGCTCGTGATGGACAGCACGTACGTGTTCTACGGCGGGAGGCTCCTGCTTTCGCACGTGTCACCCGCGGGCTTCGTCGGAGGAGGATCCCTTCTCGAAGGAGGAGGAAGCTGCAAGCATCTCCTGTTCGGTATCTCGCCGACGCCGGTCATCCCGGCGGGCGCCGATATCGCGCTCCACGCCCACGTGGGACTGACAGAGAACAACAACGGGCAGTACCGGTACTACGACACGAAACTGTCGGGCTCCGGCTTCGGGACCATACGCGTTCAGGCTCCCGCGCGGCTCAGGATTGTCCAGGTGACGAACAAGGCCCCGCGATCGCCTTACGTCAATACCGGTCAGGGATTCCCTGTGTTGTTTGAAGTAAGAAATGAAGGCGAGGCGAGGGCGGACAGCATCAGGATTGCCCTCGAGAAATCGGGCTCTTCGACGATCGCGGATACGATCGCACTCGTCGGTGTGCTGAACGGCGCCTCGTCGGCCGCCGATACCTTCAGAGTGACCGCGGGGGGATCGAGCGGTCTCGAAACCTTCAAGGCCTACATCAGGGGAGCACTCGACGACAACTCGCGCCAGGGGAATCTCGATTCCGTGAGAACCGCTATCGACGATACGGCGCACGCGGCGATACAGGGCCTCGCGGCGCTCGCGGTCACCGCGGTGACGCCCTCCCAGCCGGAGGTCAACGCGAACCAGTCGGTCGACTGGACGGTGCGGGTTCCGATCAAGAACAACGGGGAGGCGCCGCTCTCGCTCGGCGCGGTCGCGGCATCCGACATCTCGTTCTCGCGCGGAGCGGTGAAGCTCACCGATTACAGCGTCATCGCGCCGGACACGCTCGCCTCGGGAGCGCATATTCTCACCGTCGCGGGGGGAGGCTCGGACGAACTGATCTATCGCGTCGTCTCCACGGGGAGCGACACCGGGATGGTCGCGATCGGGGCGCTCGTCCCGTGGCACGACATGAACGACCCGGGACGCGCGCCGCAAACGGCGAGCGCTTCCGGCTCCGTGCACGTCAAGCCGCCCTCGGGGCTCCGCATCATCTCGGTGACGAGCGATGCGCCGAATAACGCGCTGTACCCGAACACGTCGATTGTCGACGTCGGACAAGTCTTCGACATCACGGTCCGCGTCGAGAACACGGGGGGGGACGATCTCGACGGCGTGACCGTCCACCTCTCTTCGAACGGAGGATCGCATGCTTCGATCGTGAGCGACTCGCTCGAAATCCCGTCGAAGACGGTGAAGGATTTTGTCTTCTCGGTCACGGCCGCGCCGGCGCCGGGCACCGAAATCTTGAGCTCGTCGATCACGCATGCGGTGTCGAAGAATACCGGCCAGCCCGTCATCCCGGCCCAGGCCGTCGAATCGGTCGAGAACCTTCGTGTCGAGCTTCCCGCGCTCCTTTCGTGCGGCGCCTCGGTCACGGCGCCCGCCGGCGCAATCGACGACACGCTCTCGACCGGTCAGAGTTTCGTCGTGACGGCGCTCGTCACGAACGAGGGACAGGCCGTCGTCGACACGCTCGGAGAGGTGACCCTCGCCTTTCCGGCGTCGATGCATCTCGCCGGCGTCCAGCCGTCCGTGAAACGCTTCACCGCGGGCCGGGCCGTGTCATGGACGGTCGTCGCGCCGGCCGCGCCGTCGCAGGATACCGTGAAGGCGCGCATCAGCCGCATTCCCGTCGACGTCAACCGCGCCGCTCCGGCGGCCGTCCACACCGGCGAGGCGCATCTCGCGCTCCGGACGGAGATCGCGGCCGGCCTGAGCGCTTGCGCGGTGTCGATCATCAACCCGCCGGGAGCCGTCGACGGAACGCTGTCGACGGAGCAGACGTTCCTCGTGCACTCGGTCTTCACGCCGTCCGCGAACGCAGACTCGGTCTGGGTCGAGCTCATGGTGCCCGGGAGCTTCTCCGTCACCGGCGACCGGACGCGATACATCGGCAGGGGCTCCGGAGCGCCGCACACGATAGATTGGGCAGTCGAGGCGCCGTCGAATAGCGTCGTCAGCGATACGCTCGTCACGCTCGCCGGCGGCAAGGACATGAACTCGCTTCTGTCCATACAGACGTGCCGCGCGGTGTTCCCCGTTCACGTTCAGTCGAAGCCGGTGCTCGCGCTTTCCGCCGCGATCTCCGGTCCCCCCGAGGCGCTCGACGGGGTCGTTTCGACCAATATACCGTTCACGGTCACCGCGTCGACGGTGAAGACCGGCGCGGCCTCCGTCGACACGACCGGAGCGAGAATCGCGCTCGTTCTGCCCCCCGGGCAAGGGTACGCGCTCGACGGCGCAGGGGAGCACTACCTGAAACCCTTCTTCCCGGGACAGCAAGTCGTATGGAAAATCCGGGCTCCCGGGTCACCGACCTCGCCCTCGAACATCGAGGTGAAATTCGTCGAGCCCTACGCGACCGACGTCAACACGAACGCCGCCTGCACGATAACGGCGGGCGACGTGTTCATCCCGGTCCAGACGGAGGCGGGCTCCGTGCTCATGTCGAATATCTCGCGCCAGGATTCGATACCGCCGTACGTCGTTCAGCAGGGCGCCCGGGGCGTTCCCATCATGCGGATGGTTTTCAGGAATAATTCTGGAGACACGATCGGTCTCGACACGGTCTTCGTGACGCTCAAGGACGGCCGCGGGAACCGCATCGCGAGTCCCAGCCGGTCGATCGCCCAGGTAGCGCTCGCGGAGGGTGCGCGCTCGTTCGCGGCGACGGTCACGAGCGGAAACCCCGTCGCCATCGTCGTCGCCCACGGCATCGAGGTGCCTCCCGGAACGTCCGACACCCTGCTCATGCGCGCGGACATCGCGGCGGGCGCCCCCGCCGGGGAGATCAGGCTCGAGATCGAGCGCTCGAGGGACGTCGCCATGTCGGTAACGGTATCGGGCGGCGGCGCGGGTCCCGCGGT
>JBEKAW010000064.1:0-10526 GCA_050015715.1 Candidatus Krumholzibacteriaceae bacterium | reverse complement strand
TTCGTGAGAATGTAGCCGTCAGGGGTCAAAACGAGCCCCGAGCCGCTCCCCGTCGCGCCCGAGCGCTTCTGGCTGACGGCGATGTTCACGACGGCCGGGCTCACTGCCTCGGCGACGCCGGTGACGATGCGCGAGTATTCATCCATGCCGTTCGCCTCTCACTCGAACGGATCCGGTTTCGTGAAATCGGGTCTGTACGATTCCTGACTCTCGAGCTCCTGCACCCAGCCCCGTTCAAAGCCGAGCCGTTCGAGCTCCTCGATCAGCGCATCGTACTCCGCGCGGCTGATCGTCCTTCCGAGCCAGGGATGCCGCGCGACCGCCGGCGGCGGATAGTACTGCGACATGAGAGAGACGTGCACCGACGGCGAGAGATCTTCCGCGATCGCCCGGAGAACGCCCTTGCTGTTTTCCACGTGGCCCGGGATGATCAGGTGGCGGACGACGAGCCCCGAGGAGGCGGTGCCGTCGTCCTTGAGCACGAGCTCCGGCCCCTTCTGGCGGCGCATCTCGCGGAGCGCGGCGCGCGCGACCTCCGGATAGTCCCACGCCCCCGAGAGCTCCAGCGCGAGCGAGTGATCGATGTATTTGAAATCGGGGAGATACACGTCGACGACGCCGGCGAGCGCCGCGATCACGTCGGCCTTGTCGTACGCGTTCGTGTTCATCACGATCGTGGGCCGGTATCCCCTCGCGTGCAGCCCGTCGACGATCTCCCGCATCTGGGCGATCATATGCGACGGCGACACGAAGCCGACGGCCCCGGCGCCCCCGTCGATGAGACGCGCGACGGCGGACACCGCGTCATCGAGAGTCATGCCCCGCGCGGGCGTGTCGTTCCTCGAGATCTGGAAGTTCTGGCAGTAGACGCACTGCAGATTGCAGTGCGAGAAGAAGACGTTGCAGATCCCGTGTTCGCCCGATATGACGGGTTCCTCGCCGCGATGGAGACAGATCGACGCGATCTCGAGCCCTGCGCCCGACCTGCAGTAGCCCGAGGCTCCCTGCGCCCGATCGACGGAGCATTCACGCGGACAGCTGCGGCACGCGGTCGCGGCGGCGCTCGAAGACGTCTTCCCGTGCGAAGCCACGGATCGCGTCACTTCTTCGGATACCCGACCGTCTGCGCGAGAACGATCTTCTGATCGGCGCCGAGGTTCATTGCCGTCGCGAGGGTATTGCGGTCGACTGAGCCTCGCACGACCGTCGCCAGACCCGCCGACGCGCAGTAGAGGTACACATTCTCGCTGATGTAGCCGGTGTCCGTCGCCGAATAGAAATCCTTTATCGCCTTCGAAAGGTCCCCAAACTTCGTGTAATCGGCGACGAACACGAGGTTCACCGGCGCGATCTTCACGAACGGCTGCTTCCCGGTCGCCTCGCGGAGATCCTGTGCGACGACGAGGTTCAACGCGTTCGTCTTCGCGTCGTAGAGGTAGAGACCCTTGGCGAGAGCCACGTACACGTCGATCTCCTGCTTGTTCATCGCGGTCGGCGCCGTGCGGAGCCCCTTCTCCGGCCGGTTGATGCCGCATGCGGCCCACAGCAGGTTCGAGATCTCCTGCGGGGGAAGCGAATCGCTCGAGAACTCCCGCTGCGTGCACCGGGCCTTGAGCGCCTCCATGAGGGGTTTCCCTCCCGTCATCTGCGGAGCGGGGAGCTGGATCGACTTCGCGGCCTCGGCGGCGAGCGGGGCGGCGACGAAGAACATGAGAACGAATCCGGCGATGAGCGCGGAGAGCAGAGCCTTCATTTCGATCCTCCTTGCGTTGACGACGAAGCGGCCGAGCCGTGAACGATGCTTTGAGACGGCCTTCCCGATAACAATATCACGCGAGCCCGGCGCGCGAAAGTGAAAACGCTCGCGAAACGGTCCCCCTCGGGCGGCGGTGCGCCCCGGGACCCCGCGGCGCTCAATCCCCGAAGAAACGCGGATTCACGATGTTCGAGTAGATCGACCCGAATGTGCACGTGAGGCCGGCGTACACCGAGTACGAGTACTTCGAGGCCAGGCTCTTGAGATTGAGCAGGACCTCCTCGTCCGTCAGCTGCCTTTTCGGCTGGTCGATCTGGTCGTGGAGCCGGTAGTACGAGGCGCCGACGTTGAGCGAGAGTGCCTTGGAAACGCGGTAGTTCACAGACGTGCTGAACTGCAGCCTGTAGATGCTCGCGTCATGGAAATACTGTTGCCACGAGATGTTCGAGTAGAACGTCCCCCATGGCTCCTTGATCGAGCCGGGTAGGCTCAAGCGGTAGCTCCAGAGCGTCTCCGAGGTCTTGTCGTAGATCGTCATCTCCTGGTAGACGACATTCCTGTGAATGATCTGACCGAAAAGGGCGAGCTCCCGGCGGGTGGACTGAGAGTAGGGGAACACGCTCCATTCGACGGCGGGAGACACGTCATAGTAGCGCTTGATGTTCTGGTGGTCCTGACCGAGCCCCTCGCCTATGAGCCCCGCGCCCCAGTGATCGCCGATGCTCTTGACGGCGAGCACATCGAAGCTGTTCGAGCGAGATATGATGTGAACGGTCTTCGAGGGGAGCGTCTCCCGCTCGTCACTGTAGTACGAACTCGCGCCGAAGTGGAGCTTGAGCTCGGGCTTCACCCGGTCCGCCGAGACGTCTGTCAGGACGTAACGCGCTTTGTCCACCTGCGAGCCTGATATGTCCGGCGAGCAGGATACCTGAAACACCCAACTATCCCAACGGTCGACGACCTCGGCGGGCTTCGCCTTCCCGTGGTAGGAGATCGAAATGCCGTCGCCGAGGGGCGTTCGCGATACGTACCTCATGAGAGCCATCTTCAATACTCTCACATACCCAGTGCGTTGCAGCTCGACCGTATCGTTGGGCTTCGAGCACCACGTGAGGGTATCGTTCATTCCGGCGAACCGCTTCTGTCCGACGATGGTGATCGTATACTCGAGCCCTCCCGACCCCGTCGTCCGCACCGTGGCGAGCACGTAGAGCTCCGCGTCGACCCGATCCCGCACGTAGTTTATGTACGGAACGTTCTGCTTGACGTAGTTCCAGTCGAAGCCGCCGTCGGGATAAACCTTGACCGCGTACGTCTGTTGGAGCGAATCGCCAAGGGCACTTTCACCACTCGTGAGAGCGGCCGCGCCGGAGACGGAGCACGAAAGCAGGAGGACAGCCGCACAGAGCCATCCGGTCCACCATGCAGATTTCAATCAGCACTCTCCATTCGCGATGAACGGATTGCGTTTCACGAATACGGATCCGCCGCGAGTCCCAATTCCAATATAACGCCGAATCACCTATGCCGGGCAACGAAAAAGCTCGTGTGAAGAGGTCAGTACCACTTGTAGATTTTCATCCCGACGTAGAAGAAGAGGGCGCCGAGTCCCGCGAGAACGAGGGCGGGGAGACCGACCTGCGCGAAGCCGGCCCCTTCGTTGAAGATGCTCCGTATCGAGTCGGCGAGCATCGTGAGCGGAAGCGCCCGGACGACCGGGATCGCCCAGTGCGGAAAATGGTGGTAGCTGAAGAAGACGCCCGAGAGCAGCGTCATGGGGAATGTGATCGCGTTGATGAGGCCGTTTCCGACGCGCGGATTCGCGGTGCGCGACGACATGAGGATCGACAGCCCCGCGAACGCCATGTTGCCGGCGATGAATATCGCGATGAGCGCCGGCACGCTCCCCTGGATCCTCACGCCGAAGTAGAAGAAGACGAAGATGAAGAGCGCGAAGAACTCGATCGCGTTCACGATGAGACGCGTGACGAAGTGCGAGGCGAGGAACATCGATTTGTGCATCGGCGTCGCCGCCATGCGCCTCAGAAGCTTCTTGATGCGGATCTCGATGAGGGCCCAGCCGATCCCCCAGAGCGCGGAGCTCATGACGTCCATCGCGAGGAGCCCGGGCACAAGGAAGTCGATGTAACGCGTACCCTGAATCCGAAGCGGCGCCACGTCGCTGCGTTCCTCCCCCGGCGCCGAACGCACGCGGAGCGAGCGTTCGAGGATGAGGTACGTCATCTGCGCCTCGCCGCTGCGCGGATCGAACCAGTAGCGAATGGAATCGGCGCCGCCCGCCTTCTCGATGAAGAGCGATATCTCCCCCTTCTTGAGCGCGAGTATCGCTTCGTCCCTCGTGAGGATCGTGAAGCCGATGCGGCGGTCCTTCCCCGAGGCCTCCCTCGCGCGCTCGACCCACGCGGTCCAGTACTCCCTCGGCGCCTCGGCGCTCTCGATGACGGCGACCGTCCCGGAGGAGCCGCCTGCGCCCGAGCCGATCGCGACGCCGAGGAGCCAGGAGAGAATTATCGGGAGAAGAAAAGCCCAGAATATGATCTCGGGTTCCCTGAAGAACTCCTTGAACTGCAGCGCGACGAGGTTCAGGAACGGCTTATTCATGGAGATGCCTGCCCGTCAGCGTGATGAAGAGATCGTCGAGATTCATCTTGCGGCATTCGAGATGCCGGAGCGGCAGCCGCTCCCGCTCGACGGCCTCGAGAAAGCGCGGAAGGGACGTGAGGATGTCCTTCACGTGGAGATGCCCCCGGTTCCCCTTGTGGTCCCATACGAGATCGAGCGCACCCTCGATGCGGGAGAGCGCCTCGGCGCCGCTCCGCTCGTCCACCGTGAACGAGATCACCTCACGCCGCATGTGGGCCGCGAGCAGCTCGTCGAGCGTCCCCTGGACGAGCACGCTCCCCTTGTCCATGATGACGATGTAGTCGCACAGGTGCTCGGCCTCTTCCATATAGTGCGTCGTGAGGATCATCGAGGTGTTCTTGCTCTTGAGGTCCGTGAGGATGTCCCATATCTCGCGGCGCGCGACGGGATCGAGCCCCGTCGTCGGCTCGTCGAGAATGAGCACCTCGGGCTCGTTGATGAGCGCGATACCGATCGAGAGCTTCTGCCGCGTCCCGTGCGACAGGTTCATGACGTAGCTCTTCCGCTTGTCCGTGAGGTTGACGAGATCGAGGATGCGCGGCGTCACGTCGCGGCCGAGTCCGAAGAAGCTCGCGAAGAGGTTCAGGGTCTCCTCGACGGTGAGCTTGTCGATGTAGGTCGTCTCCTGGAGCGAGAGCCCGAGAATGCGGCGCAGGTGCCGCTCGCCGTCGCTCCAGCTCTTCCCGAGGATGCGGATCTCCCCCGCGTCGGGCCGCTGGATGCCTTCGATCATCTCGACGAGAGTCGTCTTCCCGGCGCCGTTCGGCCCGAGAAGCGCGACGTACTGCCCCTTCTCGAGCTCGAGGCTCACGTCGCGGACCGCGACGACGTCCTTGAATCTTTTCGAGATGTTCCGTGCGCTGATCATGGATCGCGAGACCTCTCTCGCGGCGGATCCGGCTGCCGGACCAGAACCAAAGTTGCTACAATATATAATCGCCGCTCGCGAACGGTCAAGCTCCGCGAGGCGGTGTGCGGCGGCTCGAATATCCTTGAGCGAACCCCGGGAGCCCGCTATGCTCGCGTCAAAACAGGGAGGTTGAAAATGAGCCCCTCATTGCGTCACCTGATTGCAATCCCGGCGATTCTCGCCGTCACGTGCGCCCACGCCTCGTGCGCGCCGGCGCTCCATCCGGCGACGGTTCGCGGCGGGATCGAGGCCAGCAGTTACTCGTCTTTCGGCATTGATCTGTACAAGGAGCTGCTCAAGGAAAAGCCCGGCGTGAACATCTTCATCTCCCCCGCGAGCGTCGGCTTCGCGCTTGCCATGACCTACAACGGCTCCGTGGGCGAGACCCGTACCGCGATGTCGAGCACGCTCGGCTTTCCCGACAACAGCTTCGAGGCCGTGAACGTGAACGACTCGACGCTCATCAGGCAGATGAACGACTCGATAGCGGGGGTCAAGCTGTCCGTCGCGAACTCCCTCTGGGCCAGGCAGGGCCTCGCGTTCATGAAGAGCTTCCTCGAGAGAAACGCCCGTTACTACGGCGCGGAGATCGAGACGCTCGACTTCTCGAGCCCCGGCTCTCCCGCGAAGATCAATCAATGGGTCGCCCGGAAAACGAACGATAAAATCACCAAGATCGTCGACAGTATCGACGGGGACGCCATCCTTTTCCTCATCAACGCGATCTACTTCAAGGGGACCTGGACGAAAGAGTTCGACAAGACTCTGACTCAGGAGGAACCCTTCCATCTCGTGAACGGTGCGACGATCTCGCGTCCCCTGATGAGCCAGTCGGGCACGTACGCCTATTTCAGGGGGGACGGTTTCCAGGCGGCGAGGCTCCCCTACGGCGACGGCAGGATCGCGATGTACGTCTTCCTCCCCGACGAGACCTCGAGCCTCGAGCGGTTCCACGAAAGGCTCTCGAGCAACACATGGGATACGTGGATGCGGAGCTTCGCGTCACGAAGAGGGAGAATCGTTCTCCCGCGCTTCAGGCTCGACTACCAGTCGAGCCTCAGGCAATCTCTCGCCGCTCTCGGCATGGGCATCGCCTTCGACGAGGGGCGCGCGAACTTCACGGGGATGTTCAAGGCCCCCGGCGCCAACGCCTACGTCAACGACGTCGTGCACAAGACCTTCGTCGACGTGAACGAGGAGGGAACGGAGGCGGCCGCGGTGACATCCGTCGAGATGCGGGCCACCTCGGCCATGGAGCCCGAGAGGCCCTTCGAGATGATCGTCAACCGGCCGTTCTTCTTCGTGATCATCGACGAGAAAACGGGGCTCCTCCTCTTCATGGGCTCGATCGTGAATCCCGAGTGACGAGGCGGTAGGCCGCGGCGATGAGCGGTCGCAGTCCCTTCTTCTCGAGCGCCGAGATTCTGAACACATGCTCTCCCGCCATGGCGCGGAATTTCGGCGCGCGCGCGCCCGGCGGCAGGAGATCCGTCTTGTTGAGCGCGATGAGATGCGGCTTCTCGACGAGCGCCCCGCTGTAGGAGCGGAGCTCGTTCATGAGCTGCTCGTACGCCTGCGCGGGTTCCACGTCCCCCGCCGCGTCGACGATGAAGATGAGAACGCGGCACCGCTCGACGTGTCTGAGGAACTGAATGCCGAGCCCCTTCCCCGCGTGGGCCCCCTCGATGAGCCCCGGAATGTCGACCATGCAGAACGAGGCGCCGGAGGCGACTTTCACCATCCCGAGGACCGGCTCGAGCGTCGAGAAGGGATACGGCGCGACGACCGGATGCGCGTCGCTCACGCTCCTCAGGAGGGTCGATTTTCCGGCGTTGGGAAGCCCCACGAGCCCGACGTCGGCGATGAGTTTCATCGTGAGGCGGAGACGCCGCTCCTCGCCGGGCTCCCCCATGGTCCTCGTGCGGGGCGCCTGGATCTTGGCCGAGCGAAAGAGGTAGTTCCCCTTGCCCCCCCTGCCTCCTCGGGCGACGACGACCGAAGCGCCGGGCTCGTCGAGATCGGCGAGGAGCTCCTTCGTGTCGGCATCCTCGACGACCGTCCCCGGCGGAACCATGATGGTCTCGGCCGCGCCGTTCGCTCCGGTCATGTTCTTCCCCTGTCCGTGCTTTCCCGCCTGCGCCTTGACGCTCTTCCGGTAGTAGAGATCGAGAAGGGTTCGCATCTCCCGGTCGACCTCCACGACGACGTCGCCGCCGTGGCCCCCCATGCCGCCGTCAGGCCCGCCGCGCGGCACGAACTTCTCGCGCCGGAAGCTCACGCAGCCGTCCCCTCCCTTTCCCGCCTTCACCTGTATCGTTACCTGGTCGATGAACATCGTGCTTCGCTCCCCCGGCGCCCGCGCGGCGCGTTCCATCACGAGCGCGCGGGCTCACCGAATGAAAAATACTTCCCCGGATTCAGGATCCCCCGGGGATCCATCCCCTTCTTGATCCCCCGCGCGAGCGCGAGCTCCGCGCTCGTGAAGATCATGCGCAGGTACGGGCTCTTCGTGAGCCCGATTCCGTGCTCGCCGCTGAGCGTTCCACCGAGCGCGACGACGCGCTCGAACAGCCGCTCGACGAAGCTCTCCACGCGGGCCATCTCCTCGGCGCGGCGCCGGTCGGTCATGATGTTCACGTGCATGTTGCCGTCCCCCGCGTGGCCGAATATGTAGCAGTCGAGCTCGAGCTCGTGAGCCAGCTCGTGCGTGAACCGCGCGGCCTCTTCGAGGACGCCGAGCGGTAGAGAGACGTCCTCGTTCACCTTCGTCACGCCGCGCCTCGCGAGGCTCGGGCTCACGGAGCGGCGCAGCTTCCACAGGAGGTCCCGCTCGGCGCCGTTTCTCGCTCCCCTCATGATGACCCCCGCCCCCCGGGCGAGCGCGCCGAGCAGCTCGTCCTGCGCCGCGACCTCGTCTCGCGGACCGTCGATCTCGAGAAATAGGTAGTTGGAATCGCGACCGAGGCCGCCGAAGCAGCAGTATTCGCCCACGCACTGCATCGTCTTCGCGTCGATGTACTCGAGAACGCTCGGGTTGAGACCGGCCGCCAGCAGCGAGCCGGCGAAGGCAAGGGCGCCGCCCCCCCCGGCACGCACCTCGAGAAGGCTCGTCCGAAAGGCCTCCGGCAGCGGCAGCACTCCAAGACGCGCGGAATAGACGACGCCAAGCGTACCCTCGGAGCCGATGATCGCCGCCGTGACGCGGCACGGCGGCGCGTCCCGTACGGTCTCGCCTTCGCCCGTGAGCCACGTGAGCGACCGGACGTACCTTCGCGTCACGCCGTACTTGAACGCCCTCGGGCCGCCCGCGTTCTCGGCGATGTTGCCGCCGATCGTGGAGAAATTGAGGCTCGCCGGGTCGGGCGGGTAGAAGAAGCCCTTCCCGGCCAGAAAGTCCTGGAGCTCCCTGTTGACGATTCCGGATTCGACCTCGACCTCTCCGGCGCCGGCGTCGAAGCCGAGCACGCGGTGCATTTTCTCGGTCGAGATCACGAGGCCGCCATCGAGCGGAATCGAGCCCCCCGAGAAACCGGTGCCCGCCCCTCGCATGAACACGGGCATGCCTCTTCGGGAGGCATGCCGCACGACCCTCGAGAGCTCCTCGATGTTTCGCGGAAACGCCACGCCCCCGGCTCGCCCCCTCACGAGCGTCGCATCGAAGCTGTACGCGAGCCGGTAATGGGTCTCGGTGTGAATCGGGATTCCTCGGAGCGAGCGCGCGAGCCCCGCTACGTCGCGTGAATGGTCGCTGCTCACTACGCCCTCCTCCGGGCGCGTTTCACCCGCGGCCGGCAGGCTGATAAGTGTATCATTGACAAGATATTACGTTCTTCAGCTCGCGTATTTCTTCACGAAGTTCTCGAACCGGTCGAGGGCCCGGTTGATGTCGTTCTCCGATGCCGCGAACGAGAAGCGGATCATCTTGTCGCAGCCGAAGGCGCCTCCCGGTATGACGACGAGCTCCTGCTCGGCGAGGAGCTTGTCGCAGAATCCGGAGCTGTTCTTGACGTTCAGCTTCTTGTAGAGCTTCGACACGTCGACGAGGTAGTAGAACGCGCCCCCCGGCTCGGGATACCAGATCGACGGAATGCGCGAGAGCCGCTTGCCGAAGAGGTTCTTCCTCTTCTCGAACTCGGCCCGCATCATATCCCGGTCCTCGGCTCCATTCTCGATCGCCGCGAGCGCCGCCCACTGCGAAACGGAGTTCGGACAGCCGGTCGCGTGAGCCTGGAAGGCGGCCATGCGGTGCGCGACGTCCTTCTCGGCGAGCGCGAAGCCGACTCTCCAGCCGGTCATCGCGTAGCTCTTCGAGACGCCGGTGACGACGACCGTCTGATCCTTGATCTGGGGAAGGACCGTCACGGGGGAGTAGTGCTCCCATCCGCTGAACGTGAGAAATTCGTAGATCTCGTCCGAGATGAGGGCGATCCCGGATTCGAGCACGATCTTCGCGATAGCCTCGATCTCCTCGCGCCGGTAGACGAGACCTGCCGGGTTCGACGGCGAGTTGAAAAGGAGCACTTTCGGTTTCTTCTTGCGCGAGAGCTGTTTCCTGAAGATCTCGGGGGTGAGCTTGTACTCGGTCTTCTTCGCGAGCTCGACGATCCGGGGTCTCCCGCCGAGAATCTTGACCATATCGGGATAGCTCGTCCAGTACGGCGAGAGAATGAGCACCTCGTCGCCGGGGTCCGTGAGCGCGAAGAGCGCGTTGTAGATCGAGTGCTTCGCGCCGTGCGAGATGACGACCTCGGCGCTCGTATACGGCTGGCCGAGCTTCTTCGAGTAGAATTCGGCGACCGCCTTTCGCAGGGGGGCGATCCCCTCCGCCGGCGTGTACTTCGTCTCGCCGCGCTTGATCGCCTCGATGGCCCCTTGCTTGATCACCTCGGGCGTGTCGAAATCGGGCTCACCGGCGGTCAGGCCCACCACGTTCTCCCCTTTCGCCTTGAGCTCTTTCGCCTTCGCGGTGAGGCTCAGCGTTACCGACGGCTCGAGGCTGCGAGCCCGCTTGCTGATGATGTCTGCCACCTTCGATCCTCCTTTTGAGAACCTACTTGATTCCCCATTCCTTGAGTCTCTTCGGAACGCACGGCGGGACGAGGCACGTGATCTCGCCGCCGAGCTGATAGATTTCCTTCACGAGCGAGCTGTGCAGATAGATGTACTGCTCGCTCGGCATGAGAAAGACCGTCTCGA
>JBEKAW010000063.1:0-10622 GCA_050015715.1 Candidatus Krumholzibacteriaceae bacterium | reverse complement strand
TCGAGCTCCAGAACGAGGGCGGGGCGAGCGAGAGCTACCGCGTGACGTGGAACGCTTTCTCCGGATGGGCGGCGCGGCTGGCGGGGTCCGCGTCCCCGTACACGACGGGCTCCGTCGCGCCGGGGGCCTCGGGGCTCTACACCTTCCAGGTGGTCATTCCGACCTCCGCGTCGACCGGGGACTACAGCTACATCCTCGACGTCGTGTCGACGACCTATCCCACCAACGTCGAGAGCGTGGTCGCGCGCATCCACATCAATCCTCCGCCGCGCGTCGATCTCGTGATCAACGGCAAGGGCGACCAGAGCACCGCGCCGGCGGGGAGCGGCGAAGGGGGACGCTCGCTCGTTTTCGGCGACCTCGGCGCGTCGATCACGGCGCGGCTCGACGTCGTGAATCGGGGCGGATTCCCCGATTCGTTCACCGTGTCCTGGGCGCCCCCGAGCGGCTGGCCAGCGGGATCGGTGCTCGTCAACGACGGCTCGCGCGACCGCACGTCGCCGTTCGTGACGAAGCTCATAAACCCGGGCGACTCGCTCACCTACACCGTCAAGGTGACCATATTCGCCGGCGCCGCGCTGCGGAGCCGCGTCATCATAAGCGGCGTCGGCATTTCCCGCGATCTCGAGGACTCGGTCACGCTCGAGATAGCGACCGGCTCGTTCGTATCGGTGCTCGTGTTCGACGACAAGGATCATGACGCCGCGCGCGACGCGGGGGAGGAAGGGTGGCCGGGGGTGACGGTGTCGCTGTCCGACCCCGGAGGGCCGATCGTCCGCCAGACGGACGGCGGGGGCGCGTGCCTTTACGAAACGCGCGCGCGGGTCGCGCGATCGGCGATCGAGCTCAATCCGGCGGGAATGATCTCGCTCTCCCGCGACACGGTCGCCTGCGCGGCCGCCGCGCCGGGGGATACCATCCGCGTGACGTTCGCCGACGTCCGCGGCCCCGCGATCGCCCCGGCGAACGACCTGAGCGGCCCGTCGGGGAGCTTCTTCGACGTTCCGCACGTGATCACCGCCGGCACGAAGGGGCAGGCGACGTTGAGCGCCGTGCTCCCGGCGGGCTGGATCGACGTCTTCTACCGCGACCGCGACGCAAGCGGCACGCTGAGCGCGGCCGACACCCTGCTGCGGACCTCGGATCTCGCGCTCGATCCCGACGTCCCCGGGAAGGACGCCGTTCCGATCATCGTGCGCGTGTTCGTTCCGCCCCAGACCCCCGCCGGCACGAGCGCCTCGTTCACGATCACGCTCCGGCAGGCGCTCACGGGCACCGCGATCGAGGCCCGGGCGGACGTCACCGACAAGCTCCTCGTTCTCGCGCGGGCGAGCGGCCTGCTCAAGCTCGTCAAGGCGGTGGATCAGGTGGAGGCTCGTCCCGGCGACGTTCTAACCTACACGATCACCTTCTCGAACCCCGGCGTGCGCGGGGTGAAGGAGATCGAGATCATCGATCCGCTCTCTCCGTCGGTCGATATCGTGCGGGACGCTTTCGGCACGGGGCGGGACATCGAGTGGCTCAGGGGAGGTACGCCCGTCTATCTCACCGCGGATCCGCTCGACGCCGACGAGGCGATGCTCGAATCGGCCGATGGCAGGCTCCACGTGATTCTCTCGCGCCGCACGCCGTTCACGCTCGACAGCGGCGCCACGGGACAGATCATCTATCGCGTGCGTATCCGCTGAGCGCGTGAATCTCTCACGACCTCGATCACCGTTTTCACGACGGCGTCGGTCTCTTTCTCCGTGAGCTTCGGGTAGAGCGGAAGGCTGATCGTGCGCGCGCCGATATCCTCGGCCACGGGGAACATCCCGGGCCGGCAGCCGAAGCGTTCCCGGTAATACGTCATGAGGTGGACCGGATAGAAGTTCACCGAGACGCCGATGCCGCGGTCCTGGAGCTCATCGAGGATCGCGTCGCGCCGCGCGGCCTCGACGAGGATCGTGAAGAGATGGTGCGCGTGGCGCGCCTCGGGGCGTATGGTGTGGAGCTCGATGCCGTCGACGCCGCCGAACCCCTCCGCGTATCGCCGGTGGATCTCGTCGCGGCGCTCGAGGAAAGGCCCGACCTTCTTCATCTGCTCGATGAGGATCGCCGCGTGGATATTGTCCATGTTGTACTTCCAGCCGAAGACGTCGACGTCGTAGCGCTCGAAGTGATTCGAGTAGCGCTCGACGGCGCTCTTGTCGAAGCCGTGAAGGCGCAGCTTCTTCAGGAGCTCCGCCTGGCCCGTCTCCTTCGCGGAGATCGCGCCTCCCTCCCCGGACGTGATGTTCTTCGTCGCGTAGAAGCTGAAGCAGGCGAAGTCTCCGTAGTGCCCCGGCTTCTCGCCGTTCCATTCCGCTTCGAGCGAGTGGGCCGCGTCCTCGACGACCGTGAGACGGCGCCGGCGGGCGATCTCCGTGATCGCCGTCATGTCGCACATCTGTCCGTAGAGGTGGACGGGGAGGACGGCGCGCGTGCGATCCGTGATCGCCGCTTCGATCGCGGCGGGATCGATGTTCCCCGTCGAGCGTTCGACGTCCGCGAACACGGGAGTGGCGCCCGCCATGATGATGCTGTTGGCCGTGCCGATGAACGTGAGGGGAGTCGTTATGACCTCGTCCCCGGGCCGGATGCCGGCCGCGAGCAGCGCGAGCTGCATCGCCGCCGTGCAACTCGTCACCGCGACGGTGAAGGGAAGGCCGAGGAAGGAGGCGAGGTCCTTCTCGAATTCCGAAACCTCGTCCCCGGTCGTGAGGAAGAGGGAGCGGAAGACGCGCTCGATACGATTGAGCTCTTCCTCGCCGATGTTATGCTTGCAGTATTCGACCCGTTTCTTCAATTCGCGCCCGTTCTCCGAAGCCGCCGTCACCGCAGGTAGAGGATCTTTCGCGTCTGGCTGAACTTGCCCGCCTTGATGCGGCAGAAGTACATGCCCGAGGCGACGTCGCGGCCAGCGCCGTCCTTGCCGTTCCAGAAGACCGAGTAGCGTCCCGGAGAGCGGTCCGTGTGTTCGAGCACACTGATGAGGCGCCCCGCGGGGTCATAGATCCTGAGCTCCACCTCGCAGCGGTCGCCGATCGAGTAGTGAATCGTCGTCACGCCGTTGAACGGGTTCGGATAGTTCTGCTCGAGCGCGGTCACGTACCGGGGCGGGCCGCCGTTGTCGCCGTTCCCCCTGTCACCCACGCCGGTGCTTTCCTTGATGGAGAAGAGCGAATCGCTCGTATCGAATCCCGTGTTATGTCCCGGATCGTAGGCGACGACCTTCACGAGACACGAATCCGACAGCGTCGCGGGGACGATCCAGGCATACGTCGAGTCCGCCGTGCAGCCGTGGACGATGCGGGTATAGGCCCGTCCCGCGTTCACCGAGTAGTAGACGCTCACCGAATCCACGTGGCGGTTATCGGTCGCGTGCCAGTGGACGTGAATCGTATCTCCGGTCTCGAAAACCTCGTGACCATTCGGATAGATGACGGTCACGGTCGGCGGAACGAGATCGGGCCCCGTCGCGCAGGCGGTCGCCTGGTTCGAGTAGCCGCCTCCGTAGCCCGCTGCGTTCGCCGCGGAGACACGGTAGTACCGGCAGCCGGTGACCGGGTGATGCAGGTACGTGACTCCCGGCACCGGGACGCTTCCGAGATACACGCTCGCGCCCGGCAGGAAGTTGTTCGTCGCGCTTCCGTACACGACGTATGTCGTCGCGCCCCCGGGGAGACCCTCCCATCCGAGGCTGATCGTCGTGTCGTTCGCCGCCGTTGCCGTGAGGTCCCTCACGTAGTCGGGAGCGGCCTTGAAGGCGGCCGGCCCGCCGAAGGCGCCCAGATCGGCCCGCGATCCGTCCGGATCGGCCGAGCCCGCCGGATCGCCCGTGTCGATGCCTCCCGAGTTCACCAGCAGATGATAGTCGTACGCCGTCGTATCGGCGTACAGCGGGTTCTTGCTCGTGTTCGTCGAGTCCGCCGCCGGCGTCGTCACCGCGTCGAGCGGCGTGTTGCCGAAGCAGTCGTTGAACCGGAACACGACGTTCGTCATGCTCGCCGCCTGGAATCCGTTCTTGCCCCCGTACGTCACGAGGTTGTTCCTGATGTTCAGCGCGGGCACCGCGGCAAGGTAGATGTTTCCGCCTCCGTACGTCGCGCGGTTGCGGTCGAAGGTGTTGTTCGTCACGCCGCCCCAGCAGCTGTCGACGTAGGCGCCTCCACCGATGATCGTCGCATGGTTCTGGGCGACGACGCTGTTCGTCATGACGAGGTTCGCGCCCTTCTCGTAGATCCCGCCTCCCATCGACGGGCTCGTGTTCTGCCTGACGAGTGAATGCGAGATCGTGAGCGCCGAATGATCGGCGCATATCCCGCCGCCCAGGTCGCCGCCGTCGTTCAGGGCGATCGTGTCGCGCTCGAAGGAGGCGGGGCTCAGGTACAGGTAGACCCCGCCGCCCTTCTTGTACCCGTCGTTGTTCTCGATCCTGTTCCCCTGGAACGTGACCGACGCATGAAGCGCATAGACCCCGCCGCCGTTCCTCGTTCCGTTGTACTCCGCGTTCGGGTAGCAGCCCATGATATGGTTGTTCTGGATCGTCGCGGTCGCCTGATAGAGATAGATCCCCCCGCCGCTCTGCGTGTTGCTCGAGGTGATCGTGTTCCCCTGGATGATAGGGGTGCCGCCGTAGCAGGCGATCGCGCCCCCGCCGCTGAAGTCGAGCACCGTCGCCACGCCGCACGAGTCGATGATGTTGCCCTTGATGATCGGCGACGACTGGTAGCTCAGGACCCCGCCGCCGTACGTACCGTTGTTCGGGATCGGCGTGAAGGTCCCCGAGCCCTTCTTCAACGTACATCCCTCGACGCCGCAGATCCCCGCCGGAACGTTCATGAAGGACACGAGGCTTCCCGCCGACTGCAGCTTCGTCACGTACGTCTTCGGATCGCGCGCCGTGAAGGCGGCGTTCCATCCGCCGAGAATGTACACGGGGCCGCTGACCGTCACGGCTTCATGATACGTGTCGGCAGCGACGGCGATCGTGTCCCCCGGCACACCCGCGTTGACCGCCGCCTGAATCGTCGTCGCCGCCCACGACTTCAGGCTGTACGGGAATACATTGCCGCCGGTCTTCGAAACGTACCGGTACGGCTTCCCCTTGATCGTGAAATCCGCGTCGCTCATGTCGTAGCCGCCGACCCGGTTGCTGAAGTAGGCGACAACCTTGATCCTCGCCGTGTTCACCGGGAGCTCCGGGACCGTCCAGTTGTACGAGATCACGCTTGCGGCGAGCCCGTGCGCGATCGTGTAGTTGTAGTTGACGCCGCTGTCGAGGCTGAGAAGAACGCTGAGGGAATCGGGCGTCTGCCGCGACACGTACCACGTGATCGTCTGCTGCGAGCCGACGTTCCAGATCTCTCCGCCGACCGGCGAGGTGAGGTGGACGAGAACCGTGCTCGGGAGGTAGGTGATCTGGTACGCGTTCGCGCCGATGTTGCACGAGCCGTACTTGATATAGCCGAAGCCTCCCTGGCCCCAGCCCGTTCCCCAGCTGTTCTTCACGATCCATGCGCCCTGGCCGCTGCACTGGTTGTCGTCCCATCCGATGATGATCATCGCGTGGTTCTGGCTCGCCGTGGTCTGGCTCTGGTAGCAGCCGCTCGTGTAGTTGTAGAAATCGTCGATGACGGTGAACCCGGTCGCGACGGGCCCGATCGCGAGCGCCGTCTTGATCGCGTTCACGTTGTTCGAGACGGCTGTGTACGAAGCGATCTTCGACACGATGGGACAGGTCCCCTGCTTGCACGTGGGGTTATCCTTGGCCTCGTACGGATAGCACGCTTCGCCGACGCAGCCGGGGTTTATGAACAGCTCGTACGCCGCGAACAGCCAGCCGCCGCCGCAGCCCGCTCCATAGGTGTTGCAGTCGACAACCTGCTGCTCGGAGAGATCCTCCTGCCGGAGGTCGTAGATGAGGGTGTGCGCTTCGAGCTGCGCCACCGCCGCGAACGCCCAGCACGAGCCGCACGATCGCTGGTTTGTCACGGGAGTGACGCCGTTGTGGTCTCGCCAGTCGAACGAGGTCGCAAAGGTGGCGCCCGCCGGGGCGGTCAACGGGGCCTGATTCTTCCCCCATCCCTCGGGCAGGGGAAGAAGCCCGAGGAGCTTCTGCTTCTCCTCGGCCGAAAGCCCGGAAACGGAGGTATGCCCCGCCGTCCACTGATATCCGAGCTCCGCGTTCCTCTTGTTGATCTCGGCGATCTTCTGATCCTCGCTCTTGTCGGCGAAGACGGGCGCCGCCGCGAGGAACAGGATCGACAGCACCGTCAGCGCCAACACGAGATTGAGGAAAAGATGTGATTTCATGTGGCAGATTCTCCTTTGCGGGTCAAGGTGCCGCTGCAATTCTCTCATAAAGAGCTATGTTCAAAATATGACTTCTGCAAGCGCGAAGCCAATCTAATTATAGCAGAAAATTCTCTTTTCTCAAACAGGTTGCAAGTTCAAACGATACTGATTACAATGGGTACCGCGATACGCGCCGTTGAAACATGAAAAGGAGAAATCGATGCGAAAGATGATTCAGACGATTCGAAGCATGCAGCTCGCGTTTTTCGTTGTGCTCTTTGCCGCGGCGCAGTGTCCGGGGCCCGCGGCGAGCGCGCCGAAGCGGGAGGCCCCGCCGGCGCCGCTCGTCTCCGCCTCGAGAGACGCGCGCGTCGCCCGGGTGACGGGTGAGGTCTTCTCCGGGAGCGAGACGGGGGAGAACATCGTCACGCTCTGCGATTCGATCGGCGGGAGGCTTTCGGGGAGCGCCGGCGCGCGCGCGGCGTTGGACTTCGCGGAGGGCCTTTTCCGGAAATACGGTTTGACGAACGTGCACCGGGAGACGTTCGATTTTCAGGGGTGGTTCAGGGGGCCCTTCACGTGCGAGGTCACCGCTCCCCGGCGTTTCGCGATGCATGCGCTCGCCCTCGGGAACACGCCCTCGACTCCTCCCGGGGGCGTCGAGGCGGAGGTCGTCGACGCGCTGCACGGAAACCCCGTCGAGCTCGACAAGCTCGGGAGCGCGCTCAAGGGGAAATACGCGCTCGTCGTCGACGGGGCCATGCCGGGGGGGCGATGGATGCATCGCTCGGAGGTGATGTTCGAGGTGGCGAAGCGGGGCGCGGCGGGGCTCCTCTTCGAGACGGGCGTGCCGGGGCAGCTTCCGATGACGGGGGCGTGCTGGATGAACGGCATGAGCCCCATTCCGGGCGTCGGCCTCTCGAAGGAGGACGGCGAGTGGATCAGGCGCTCCCTCGGGCGCGGCGAGAAGGTCACGGTGCGCGTTGAAATGAAGAACGACACGCACGTCGCCTCATCGGCGAATCTCGTCGGGGAGGTCGTTGGTAAAGGCCCCGAGTTCGTCGTCGTGGGCGCGCACATCGACTCGTGGGACCTCGCGCAGGGGGCCGTCGACAACGGCACCGGGGCGATCGCGATCATCGAGGCGGCGCGGGCGCTCGCAAAGTCCGGTATCAAGCCCCTGGCGGGCATCCGTTTCGTTCTGTTCACGGGGGAGGAGTCGGGGCTCTGCGGATCGAACGCGTACGCGGCGGCCCACGAGGCGGAGCTCCCGAAGTGCAGGGGCATGATCAACTGCGACATGGTCGGCGAGCCGCAGGGGATTCGCGTGATGGGGCACGAGGAGACCCGGCCCTTCTTCGAAGAGCTCGTCAAGTCGCTCCCGGGGTTCGAGCTCACGGCGCCCCTTTCGTTCCGGGCCGGGATATACGGCGACCAGCAGGCGTTTCTCATACGGGGAGTGCCCGTCGTGATTCCCGTCACCCGTCTCGAGGACGAGAGCGCCCGGTACTACCATACGGCGGGCGATACGTACGACAAGGTTGACCTGAAATCTCTCTCCCCCTGCGCCGCGTTCGTCGGGGTCCTCGCCCTCGAAATCGCGTGGCCCGAGAGACGCCCGATCGAGAGTCTCGACGAGGCGGGTGTAAAGAAGCTCATCCATGACAACGATCTCGAAACGGTCCTCGGCATCTGGGGGGACTACCCGCGGCATCGTTAAGAAACGGGCCGGGAGACCCACGCTCCCGGCCCCGCAGCAGCGCCTCGCGGCGCCGAGGGGAATTTACAGCCGCTTCCCCTTGCAGAAACAGCGCGACGGATCCCTTCCCGGGATCCCGTCCTATCTCAGCATGACCATCTTCCTGGTCCGGCTGAAGTCCTTCGTCTCCATCATGTAGAAGTAAATGCCGCTCGCCACGCCGGCGCCGGTGTTATTCCTGCCGTCCCATGCAATCGAGTAGGCCCCGGCGTCTTTCACGCCGTCCACGACGGTGCGCACGAGCTCCCCCGCGACGTCGTAGATCTTGATCCGCACGAGCCCCCGCTCCTTCATGTCGTACTTAATCGTCGTCGATGGGTTGAAGGGGTTCGGGAAGTTCTGGGCGAGGTTGTAGGCCGCGGGAGTCTCGGCGCCCGCGCAGCAGACGATGCCTCCATTGACGGTGAGCTGCATCCACTTGAAAACGTCCGTCGCGATCTCGAAACGGTCGATCGGCTCGCCCATTCGATCGTCGCGGATATATTCGAAGCTGAAGCCGAACCACATCGTGCGGATGTTCTCCCCGGCGCCGTTCGTCCACGAGCTCGCGATACCCGCATAGTAATTCGTGCCGCCGTACGTGGGGTACCGGAGCGCGTACTGCCCGTTCGCTGTTTCTCCGAGCACGTCGAACAGGTTGATGACGGGGCAGCCGCCGAAGGCGTAGAACTTGTCCGGCACGCCCGTGTGCACGAAGATGCCGGCATTGGCGTCCCCCGTGATGAGGGGATTGATGATGCCGCTTCCCGTGCGGCCGCCGGTCAGCTCGTAATAGCTGTCATTGACAAGCGTCACGCCGCACTTGGTGTGCATGAGGGTAAGCGCGCTCGTCGATGCGTCGATAGTCAGATTGTAGGCGACCCCGTCCCCGCAGATCCAGAGGCCGCACGTGTGCTCGCTCAAGTCCATCCAGTCGGTGAGCATCTGGCAGTCGTTCGACTTGTCGCTGTGCCACGTACCGTCCGAGATCGTGATCGCATTAAGGTCGCCGCTGTCCCAGACGATTGCATCGTACTGATCGGTGAGCTGTTTGTTCTTCGCGCGGCTCCCCGGGCCATTCGAGACGCCCGAGGTCGGACCGTTCACGTGGTAGATGTCCACGCTGCTGTTCGGAGGGGCAAGCACGGCGTAGAACGCCTGCCTCCAGTAGCTCTCCACGCCGCCTCTCCATCCGCCGCCGCGGTCGTCGCTGTCGTTGACGAACAGAACGTCGCTGTTCTTCGTCGGAAGGCACGTGAACTCGAAATAGGGGCCGCGCGAGCGCGCCCATTCCGGGAGCGCCGACTCGGCGCCGCTGTTGTTGAGCGCCGTGAAGTAGTACTCGATCTCGTACCCCCGCGTGAAGAGGGAGTCGTTGAGGTCGAACATGTACTTGTTCAGGGTGACGTGGCCTCTCGCCCTCGCCGTGTCTCCCTGAATGATCGCCCAGACGCCGTTATCGCTCTTGTATCTTCCATAGGTTCCCTGAAGCGAGGGGCCGTGGAGACTCGGCTTTGCCGGGGCCGGTCCGATGTAGGAGCATTTCACGTGCATGTAGACCGCGGGGCCGCCGGCCGGATCGGCGGCGATGCCGCCGCCGAGCGCGGAGGTGCAATCGACGACGATCGAATCCCCGGGCCGGTTGACGGGGTTATCGTTCGTGTTGATGTCGTTTGCCGCGTCGGCCCGCACATAGCTCTCGATGTTGAACTCGTTCCCGGGGAAATTGTCCTGAAAAAGGTCGAGCTCCCGGTAGCTCCACTGCGGGCCGTTGGACACCCAGCGGTAGAGGCGAACGTTGTCGTACCACGGCGCCGGAGTATGCTGGGCGCAATTGCCGTTCACGAGGTACCACACGTCGCACATGTCGATAATGCCGACGGCGACCTGAATCTTGCTTGCCGTGATGAGGCTCCCGATGTCCTCGTCGAAGAAGTTGTATCCTGTGCTCCAATAGTAGTAGATGAAGTTGAAGTCGACCCACTGGCCGGGGCAACCCGATGCGTCTATATTGCGGATCTTCCACTGCCACAGGACCAGATTCGTGAGAGAATTGTCGATGTACTGCGCGTACCGCAGCTCACACCCGCCAAGGTGCGGAAGGTCGCCCGGCGGGATCGGGGCGTCCTGAACGCTGTTGTGCGCGGTCGAGTACTTCGTCAGATCTATGACCGGCGAGTAGACGAGCTCATCTTGGCAAGGCACCGTGTGGCCTCCGATTCCCTCGCAAAAAGGCGTGTCGAAGAGCCCCGGGTAAGTTGTGCTCGGAACCGGCGAGCCGATGAAGAACACGATCTGGGTCGAGAAGTTCACGCCGCACGGATCGCGGTCGCCGACGGACATGGAGGCCTTGAGGCCCGAGTACGTGCCGAATGCCGGTCCGGTCTTCCCGTGCCAGATGCCGGCCGAGCGGGCGCCGACCGCGGCTCCCTCGAAGTTCTCATAGTTGGAAAAGCCCCCCGTGTCGCTCACGCGGATGCTGTCGACGATGCAGGCGCCGTCCGTGTTCAAGAGGCCGTCCTCGTCGCTGTACCCGCTCTTGTCGGACGTGAAATGAAAGCGCAGC
>JBEKAW010000062.1:0-10742 GCA_050015715.1 Candidatus Krumholzibacteriaceae bacterium | reverse complement strand
AATCGTGTACAGGTCGTCCTTCGTATAGACGCGGACCCGGTTCGTGTTGACGTCGAGCGTTTCCACGCGCTCCGTGCACGAGAAGCACGGGTCGAAGCTCCCGATGCAGATGGGCACGTCCGCGAGCTGCTGGCCGGCGATCATGACGCCGACGGCCTGCAGGTTCTGGTACGTCGGCGCCCGCACCCTCCATCTCTCGGGCCGGTTCTCGGCCCCCGTGAGAACGTAGTGATGGGACTCGCCTCTTCCGGCCTCGACCGAGCACAGACCTATCTTTCCAGCCGGGAGCTCCCGGTCGATCTTGGCCATCACGGGCCCGGCGGGCATTTCGTCAAGCGACTTCCGCAGGAGCCGGATCGTCTCGAACACCTCGAGAAGGCGCACGATCGTTCTGGCCCAGCAGTCGCAGCCGTCCTGCACCTGTATCTGCACGCCGAGCCGGTCGTACGCCGCATAAGGATGATCGATGCGCGCGTCGATCGGCACGTTGGAGCCTCTCGCCACCGGGCCGACCACGGCGAGCGCGCGCGCGTTCTCCTCGCTCAGGACGCCGACGCCCTTCAGGCGCGCCATGAGCGTCGTGTCTATGCTGACTGCGTCAACGACCGCCTTGAACTCCGTCTCGACCTTGTCGAGCACCCGGCGGATGTCGTCGGCGGCAGCGGCGTCGATATCGAACCGGACGCCGCCGATGAGGTTCGACGAGTAATGCTTGCGGTTCCCGGTAATCCGCTCCATGAGCCACATGACCGGCTCGCGGATTCTCCACAGCTGCATGAGCACCGTGTCGAAGCCGATGATATGCCCCGCGAGCCCCACCCAGAGGAGGTGGCTGTGGAGCCGCTCCAGCTCGAGGAGAATGGTGCGAATGTACAGCGCGCGCGCGGGCGTCTCGATCCCGCACGCGTCCTCCACGGCCTGGCAGTAGGCGCACGAATGCACCTGCCCGCAGATCCCGCAGATTTGCTGGGCGACGAAGGGAACCTGATTGTAATTGAGCTCGCTGTCCGCGAGCTTCTCGACCGCGCGGTGGTTGTAGAATCCCCGGTAGTCGGAGCCGACCACACGTTCGCCGTCGAGAAACAACCTGAAGCAGGCCGGCTCCTCGAGCGTCGGGTAGAAGGGGCCGAGCGGCACGACGGTCGTCCCTTCCGGGCCCTTGAGCCTCTCGGGCGCGTTCCCGGGCTCATAGGGGAAGCGTGTGTTGTACGCGTACTCGCGCCGGAGAGGATGGATGTCCGGGGGAAAATCGTCGGACAGGATCAAACGCCGGGGATCCGGATGGCCCGTCGGCACGATTCCGAGAAGGTCGTACGCCTCGCGCTCGGACCAGTCCGCGGCGGGCACCTGCGGCGTCACGGAGCCGACCGCGAGATCGCCGGCCGGCACGCTCGTGTTCAATACGAGAAATTTCTTGTCCCTGTCGAAGGCGAGAATGTACGAGGCGCGAAAGTCGCCGGCGATCTTCTGCCGGTCCTCCGCGACCGAGATGACGAACCTGCCGCCGAGGCCCTTGACCGCGTAGCCGACTACGGACGGAAGCTTCTCGCGCGGGACCGTCGCGACGTACTGGTTCTTCACATGCTCCTGGAGATTCTCCAGGACGCCCGGGAAGCGGGTCGAGAGCTCCGAGAGGAAGTCTTTTTCTTTTGCCATACCCGTCTCCGATCAGTTCCGCGCCCGCAGCCCTTCGCACAGCATCCGCGCGAGCATCTCGACCGACGATCTCACGTCATCCGACATGACGGCTCCGGAGCTCACGTCGGACGGCTGGACCGCCAGGAGATAGCACCGGCAGTCGAGCTCCGTCTCCAGATACTGCATCGTGAGCCTGAGCGGCGCCCTGTGCGTGTCGAATCCGGTCGCGCGCAGGTCCGCGGCCGCGAGCAGCGCGGCGTCCCCCGGCTCGACGCCCAGATCGACGGCATCCACGAACAGCACCGTATCGGGGGCGATTCGCCGGACCTTCCACGTCTCGAGCTCCGGCAAGGCGCCGCCGTCGATCACGTTGCCCACGCCGGAGCGCTCGAGGAGATCGACGAGGAGCGGTCCCGCGCCGTCGTCGCCGTGAGCAACGTCTCCCACGCCGACGATGGCCACTCTCCCCGAGAGCTTCGATGTCAGTTCGTCCCGCAGCATTCGACCTTCCGTCCGGGGCCGCGCCTCAATGCGCGAGGCCCGGCCCTCTCGCTCAGACGATGAGCTCCGGCAGAGCCTGCATCTCCTCGTACGTCATGACCGGCCCTTCGGTGCAGATATAGACGTGATTGATGCAGCAGTGGCCGCACTTCCCGACGCCGCATTTCATATATCGCTCGAGGCTCGTGACGATCCGGTCCTTCGAGAAGCCCATCTTCAGGAGATCGATCGTCGCGAACTTGATCATGATCGGGGGGCCGCAGACAAACGCGACCGTCTTCGCCGGATCGAGCTTGACCTTCGCGAACAGGGTCGTGACGACGCCCACGTTGTCCTTCCACGAGGCGTCCCCCACGTCCACCGACTGCAAGAGATGAATGTCGCCGCGCGTTCCCCATTTCTCCAGATCGTATTTGAAATTCCGGTCGGCGCTCGTCCGCGCGCCGTACAGCAGCCACAGGTCGCCGTAGTCGCGGCGATTCGCGAGCATCTGGAGGATCGCCGGCCGCAGGGGCGCGAGGCCGACGCCGCCGCCCACGATCAGAATGTCGGCGCCCTTGGTGGCCTCGAGCGGCCAGCAGTTGCCGAGGGGCCCGCGGATTCCCACGCGGTCCCCTTTCCTGAGCGCGTGCATCGCCTTCGTCACGGCGCCCCGCTCCACGATCGTCAGCTCGAAGAACGACTTTTCGAGCGGGCTCGACGCAAATCCGATGGGCGCCTCTCCGGCCCCGAAGACCGTCAGCTGCACGAACTGCCCCGGCTCCCAGCTGAACGACTTCGCGTATTCCTTGTCCTCGAGGCGCAATTTGAAGGTCTTCGTATCGGGCGTCTCGCCGGTGATCTCGTCAACGATCGCGATCGTGGGCACGTAGAGGTTCCCGCTCGGGCTGTCCGTCACGCCCCACATCTTTCTCGGTCTCGCGCTCGTGATCTTCATGGCTCACGCCTTCGCGGCTTTGCCCTCGGGCTGAAGGTAATCGTGCATCGATCTCCTGATGCGTTTCAGCACGCTCGGCACGCCCAGATCGGTCAGGCACGCGCTCACGCAGCGCCCGCATCCGGCGCAGCCGTGCGTGCCGTCTCTCTGCACATACTGGTAGCTGACCTTGTGGTAGAACCTGCGCTGCACGCGGCTCCCGAATGTCGGTCTCGGATTGTGGCCGCTCGTCTCCCGCGTGAACCCCGAGAACTGGCAGGAGTCCCACGAACGGCATCTGACGAACGAACCGTCTTCCTCCGCCCGGTCGTCCACCGTGTAGCACGTGCAGATCGGGCAGAGGTCCGTGCACGCGCCGCACCGGAAGCAGGTCGATCCGAGCTCCTCCCATATCGCGTCGGGGACCTCGTCGTAGGAGATGAAGTTGAGCGCCTTCGCGAAGTAGGCGGTCGTGTCGAAGAGCGAATCCGCCTCGAGCTCGATACGCGCGCGCTCGGCCAGATCGCGGGGTTCGGCCGGTTTCAATAGATGCGCGCCGCGCTCGCCCGCGAGCTTCCCTTTGTCGGAGCCGATCTCGTAGAGGAACCTGTCGCCGAGGTCCGTGAGCTGCACGTCATAACCGGTCTTGAGGTATGGCCCCGAGTCGGTGCAGATGCAGAAGCACTCTTTCTTGGGAGGCCGGTTGCATACGAGGCTGAAGAGCACCGTGTTCCGCGCGCGCGCCGCGTAGTAGGGATCGACGATCTGGGCGCCGAAGAACTTCTCCTGAAACCGGATCGCCTTGACGTCGCAGGACCGGATCCCGATGATCGCCTGCTTGGGCGTTTGGGCCAGGTCCTCGATTCCGATCTCCTTGCCGGTCCGGTAACGGAACATGTCCTCGTAATGCGGAAGGAGGAAGCGTTTCGGCGGATAGATGTCGTGCCCGTAGTCCCAGGCGATCTCCTTCGGTGAGGCGACCACGTCGAACATGACGTCTCCTCCGAAGCGCCTCTTCGGAGCGATGAGCCGCGTGTCCCGGGCGAGGGCCTCGAAGAACGCCGGCGCATTCGACTTCAGAAGAAGAAAAGCGTTCGTAGCCTTCATTTCACAGCCTCTATCTTGACCGCGCACGCCTTGTACGCAGGCACGCCGGACACCGGGTCGGATTCGTACGACGAGAGAGCATTCGGCGAGTTGCCTCCGAAGAAGTGCGGAACGTGGACGCAGCGGGACGGCACGGCGTCGCTCGTCATGAGCGTGCGCACAACGCTCCCGGATCTGGACGATATGCGTATGGGACGTCCCGGTTTCAATCCGAGCCTCGCGGCTTCGCCTTCGCTCAATTCGGCGAATGGCTCGGGATACTCGCGCGCGAGCACGGCGCTCCTCGCCGACATGGTGAGCGTCTGCTGGTGGTAGTTGATCCGGCTCGCGATGAGCCGGAATGGATACTCCGGGTCCTCGGTTGCGCCGCCCGCCGGAATCGGGGCGAGCCTCGGCGCCGTGCCGGTGCCGGCGCCACTCGCGCCGCCGCCCGCAGCGCCGGCGCCCGCGCCGGGAGGCGCCCAGTCCTTGTCCAGCGCCTCGTATGACACGCCCTTGTATAGCGGCACATTGGCCGCTATCTCCGCCATCACGGATCGCGGATCGGTCTCCATGGCGGTTCCCAGCGCAGAGGAGAGAGCGGCGATGATCGCGAGATCGGATTTCGATTCGCCCATCGGTTCGAACATCTTTCTCACGCGCTGGACGCGGCCTTCGATATTGGTGAAAGTGCCGTCCTTTTCCAGGAAGGAACAAGCGGGGAACACGACGTCGGCGCGTTGAGCGGTTTCCGTGAGATAGAGATCCGCCACGGCGAGGAAGTCGACCTTGTCGAGCGCCTCGAGCGATTTTTCCGTGTTGGGCGCGGACAGCGCGACGTTTTCCCCGAACACGAGGAGCGTCTTGAGCTCTCCGGAGCTACAGGCGCGGATCGTGTCGACGGCGTTCATGCCGGGGGCCGAAGGCAGCCGGCATCGCCACAGCGATTCCCATTTCTTTCTCGCCGCGGCGTCGGCGAGAGGGACGTATCCCGGGAGCATGTCACAGAGGAGGCCGACGTCGCAGGCGCCCTGGGCGTTGTTCTGGCCCCGCAGCGGGAGGACCGTTCCCCCGAGGAGTATCGCGACGTCCGCGAGCGCCTTGACGAGGCGCGTGGAGCCGGGTTGCTGGAGCACGCCGAGGCCGAACATCACGACGACGCGCGGGTGTTCCGCGAGCGTGACCGCCGCCTGCGCGATGTCGTCGGTGCTCACGCCGCTCGCCTCCGCCGCCGCGCCCATCGTGATATCGGCAAGCGAGCGCCGAAGCTCCTCGAAGCCCGGCATCTGCGCCGCCCCGCCGACGAAGAGGCTCCGGTCGATAATGGTCTTGAGCAGCGCCCGCACCCACGCGAGATCGGTGCCGGGCCGCGGATGAAGGAAGAGCGTCGCCTGAGGCGCGAGCCTCGAGACTCTCGGGTCCGCGACGACGATTGCGCAGCCCTTCTCCGCCGCGTCCTGTATCCGGGACCCGGCGTGCGCCAGCTGCTCCATCACGTTGGCCCCGACAATGAGCATGCTTCCCGCGCCCGCGAGCGAATTCAGCTCGAGCCGGGGGGCGGCGGAGCCCACGGTCTCGCGAAGGGACGGTATGATGGAAGCGTCGTAAAACCGGCACGCGCCGTCGACGTTCGGCGTCTGGATGACGCCTCTCGCGAGCTTTACGAGCGAGTAGCACTCTTCGTTGGTGATCTTCGCGGATCCGATAACGCCGACACCGTTGGCGCCGGATTCGGAGGAGGTTCGTTTGATGGCGGATGCCGTAAGGGCGATCGCCTCGGCCCAGGAGGCGGGTTCGAGCTCCGTCCCCTTGCGGACGAGAGGCGTGCGCAGTCGTGTGGCGCCGAGTACCGCGGGCGTCGCGTTCCATCCCTTGATGCACAGTCTCCCGTTGCTCACGGGGTGGTGTGCGCTCGGGCACAGCGCGGCGACGCGCCCATCCGCAGGTTCAACATACAGCGCGCACCCGCAGCTGCAGAAGCCGCAGGTCGTTGGCTGATCGATCATCAGACCATCCAGTCTATACGTAGGATGATGACCCTCGACCGACTAAGATACATGAGGAATCGGATTCTACGCCGCGCGCATACCGGTGTCAAGCGCATTCCCGCAGGGGGCGCGAGGGGGCTCCGCAGGGGGCGCGAGGCGCGCAGAGGGTCCCGCAAGGGGTTCCTGCGGGGCGTGTGCGCTCCCCGGCGCCGCTGCCGTAGTTGTTGCCGTCCGCCGTTCTTTGATATATATTTCTCGCTGCTATCTGCAAGTCCCGCTGGACCGGCATTGTCAGGAGGGATTTCCCCCGTGAACGCCGTGCCTCTAATTCTGATCGCCATTCTTGTCATGGCCCTCGCGTACCGGTACTACGGCGCCTTTCTCGCGGCGAAGGTGGCGGTCCTGAGCGACATGCGGGCGACCCCGGCGCATACCCTCAGTGACGGTCAGAACTACCAACCAGTCAACAAGTTGGTGCTGTTCGGGCACCACTTCGCGGCCATCGCGGGGGCGGGACCCCTCATAGGCCCCGTGCTCGCGGCCCAGTTCGGATACGCCCCGGGATTCTTCTGGATACTCTTCGGCGCGGTGCTGGCCGGCGGCACGCACGATCTTATGATCCTCGTCGCCTCCGTCCGGCGGAATGGAAAGTCCCTCGCGGAGATCGCCCGGCATGAGGTGAGCCCCCTCTCCGGCGTCGTCGGCTCGATCGCCATCCTCATCATCATCATCGTGGCGCTCGCGGGGCTCGGCCTCGCCGTCGTCAACGCGCTGCGCGACAGCTCGTGGGGCACGTTCACCATTGGAATGACGATCCCCATCGCGATCGTCGTGGGGCTGTGGATGGACCGTATCCGGAAAGGGAAAGTGGCCGAAGCCAGCGTCATCGGCGTCATCGGCGTGTTCGCGGCCCTGATCGTCGGGGGCCTGATCCCCGCGTCGCCGCTCGCGCGCTATTTCACCCTCTCGCGCGAAGGCGTCATCATCGCGCTCGCCGTCTACGGCTTCATCGCGTCGGTGCTGCCCGTGTGGCTGCTCCTGTGCCCGCGCGACTACCTCAGCTCGTACCTGAAGATCGGCACGATCTTCGCCCTGATCGCCGGGGTCCTCATCGTGCACCCCAATCTCAAGATGCCGGCGTTCACCCCGTACGACTCGGGGGGCGGCCCCATCATCCCCGGAAAGCTCTTTCCGTTTCTCTTCATCACGATCGCGTGCGGCGCTATCTCCGGCTTTCATGCGCTCGTATCGTCCGGCACGACCCCCAAGATGCTCGTGAAGGAAACCGACGCGCGTATGGTCGCCTACGGCGCCATGCTCATGGAGGGCATCGTGAGCGTCGTGGCCCTGATCGCCGCCTGCTCGCTCCACCCGGCGGATTATTTCGCTATCAACGTGCCGGTCGACAAGTTTCCGGCGCTCGGCCTGACCCCCGTGAACCTCAAGATGCTCTGCGAGCGGGTGGGCGAGAACGTGGCGGGGAGGCCCGGCGGCGCCGTGTCGCTCGCGGTCGGCTTCGCGCAGATCTTCTCCGGCGTGCCCGGCATGACGCATCTGATGTCCTATTTCTACCACTTCGCGATCATGTTCGAGGCCCTGTTCATTCTCACGACCATCGACGCCGGGACGCGCATCGCGCGGTTCCTCGTTCAGGAGTACGGGGGGAAGGCCTGGAAACCGCTGGAACGCACCGACTGGTGGCCGGGCGCCTTTCTCGCGACGGGGGCGGTGGTCTTCGCGTGGGCCTACTTCATATGGACCGGCTCGGTGAGCACGATCTGGCCCATGTTCGGGACCGCCAACCAGCTGCTCGCGGCCGTGGCGCTCGCCGTCGCATCCGCCGCGATCGTGAACGCGGGCAAGGTCCGCTACGTGTGGACGACACTCGTGCCGATGCTGTTCGTGGCCGTGACGACGATCGACGCCGGCGTGCGCAACATCGTCGGAAGCTACGTGCCGATGTTCGCCGCTCCCGCCACGAAGTCGCGCGGCATCGTGAACACCGTCCTGACTGCCGTCATCCTCGTATGCGTCGTCATCATCCTCATCGAGACGTTCCGCCGCATGTACAGGATCCTCGTGAAGCGGGAGTACACGGTCGCGGGGAAGCCCGTTAAGAAGATCGACGGGGAAGATCTCATCTACGGCGAGGCGTGAGCCTCGATGCGCCGATCCCGCGCGTGCTCTGGAACGGGCAGTCCAGATACCCCAATCCATTCGCGATCGTGATTGACGTGTTGCGCGCAGCGGACAGCTGCGCGAAACGGAGCAGGACACGGTCGCGCTCGGCGGCCGCCGGATATTCGGGCCCCATCCGCGACGACGCGATACGGACCGGGGCCATCCAGAGCTCGAGCCCCGTGCCGGGCCGGTAGTAGATCTCGAATATCCCGCTCTCCGCCTCGTCGGAAGTTCGGGCGTCGAACACGAAGTCCCCCATGCTGTAGAGAATGAGGCGCCCCTTGTAAACCTCCGCGCCTTGCAGCACGTGCGGATGATGCCCGAGGATCAGGTCCGCGCCCGCGTCGATGCTCGCGCGGGCGACGTCCGCCTGCCGGTGCGTGGGAACCTCGCTGTCCTGCTCTCCCCAGTGAAATGAGACCACGAGCAGATCGCAGCTGTCCCTGGCCGCGGCCACCTGCGCGCGCAGATTCGTGAGGCCGGCGTCGACCCTCGATTGGGAGTCGCAGTAGAAATCGAGATCGGTGTACGCGAGGAATCCGATACGCGTGCCCCGCGCGTCCAGGAACACCGGGTCCGAGCCGCGTGCCGGCTCCCGCGCGGCCCCGACATACTTTATTCCAGCGTCCTCGAGGTGATCGATCGTCTCGACGAGCGCGGCCTCTCCGGCGTCGAGCGCGTGGTTGTTGGCGAGGGAGACGATGTCGAAGCCGCCCTGCAGGAAGACCTCGACGGTGCGAGGGTCCGCGCGAAAGATCATCTTGGCCGGATCGTGAGGCCCGGTTGCGGCGAGCGGACATTCGAGGTTCGCGAAGGCGATATCGGCGGCGTTGAGCTGGGCGGCGACCACGGGCAGGATGCTGTCGAGACCGTTGCGCGCGATCGCATCCGCCACGCCGCGGTCGAGCATGACGTCGCCGACGGCCGCGAGATTCACGTCGTCGGGGCCCGGCGGCGGAATCATGGGGGGCGGAACAACCTGTCCGGGCCCCGATCCCGGCGCCCCCGGCCCCGCTGGGGAAGAGCCGCACGCAGGCATGATGCACGCGAGAAGGATGACCAGCGCCGCGGCCGCGCCTGAAAAAGAGAAGCCCGGCCAAGGACCGGGCTTCTCTCGTTTCATCATTCTCGACGCTTCAGGGCCGTCACTTGTCATAGATGGACTTTATGGCGCCCCACGTGGTCGTCTGGGTTCCGACCTGGCAGTTCCTGATAGTGAGCGTGATCGTCAGGAAGTCCCAGCTGGCGCCGAGCGTGCGCGTCGCTCCGCAGCTCGGATCGAGGAACGCCGGGTAGTTCGGCGGCACGGGATCGCCGATCTCCGTCGTCGCGACTCGCGAGCCGTTCCCGATGAAGAAGGTCAAGCACATCGGCGCGTAGTTATTGAAGTGGGCCGACGCCTGGACGTTCGTGATGCCGCCGATCGGGATCCAGTTGGCATACGTGACCGTCTCGAACTCGACATAGCTGTCTATGACGCCGGGATAGTCCGGATCGCCGCCGCCCCACGGTCCCGTTCCGCTCAGCCATACGTATCCGCCGACGAACGTGCACATGTACGTCTTGTTCCCGTTGCCATTGGCGTCAACGGTGTTCGCGATCAGGACGCCCGGGGCCGTCTCTGTCCCGCACCAGTACTTCCACTGGGTTCCGAGCGTGGAGCCATCCCATGACGCGCAGTCGAGGGTCGTTTGGGCGGTGAATGGGTTGCCGCCCGGGTTCCAGCCCTCGGTGTAGCGGCCGATATACAGGGGTCCCCCTATATCGACCGATTTGTACGAACCTGCGAGAGGTGGCCCCGCGAGGGCCGCCCCGGCGAGGAGGAGGATGAGGATCGCAACGATTGCAATACCAGAACGTTTCATAGTCAACGTTCCTCCTTCGGGTTGAGGTGAACACTGGCCGAATCCCCGGCATTCGGCACCTGTTGCGAGTGGGCGCAATACTAACATAAATCAGCAGTTCTGTCAATTGGTAATTGTTATGAATCACGGTTTCTGGGGTGTCGAAGCCCCGCCAGGATCCTTCATTCGGGCCGACAGGGCGTCTATCAGGGCGGAGTTTGGATTGAATCCATGCGTCTCGGCCGAATGAATCTCCTTCCAGGCCTCGGCGTATTGACCCTTGAGATAGAATGCCAGCGCGAGATCGTTGTGCGCTATGCCGCAATTAGAATCTATGCGCAACGCTCTCGCAAAATGTTCCATTCCTTCGTCCAGCTGTTTGCGCTGGATGAGGATCATTCCCAGGTTGACCTCGGTGTCCGTGTCATCCGGCTTCAATCTGAGGACTTCCCTGTACTGATCAATGGCTTTATCCGCCTCGCCGGTTTTGGACAGCAATTGGCCGAGGGTGAAATGAGCGCCCGGGTCGTCCGGCATCGTCTTGAGCCCTTTGTTGAGATCGTCTATCGCCTCCGTCGTGCTTCCCCG
>JBEKAW010000061.1:0-10780 GCA_050015715.1 Candidatus Krumholzibacteriaceae bacterium | reverse complement strand
GAGGTCGAGGCCGAGGGAGAGGATGTGATAGTGAGAGCCTTCATCAAGGATCTCGGGACCGGCCCGCACAGCGCCGACGTGGCCGGAGTCGACGTCGAGACCCTGCCGCCGGCACGTGACCGCAAAGGCTTCCATGTCCGGTGAGGACGCTTCGAGCAATCCATGAAATTGATTATCCATCTCATAGACGTAACTGACTTTACGCTTCCGGACGGGACGAAGAGCACGGATTGGTTCCAGGATGCGTTTCGCGCGCTCGATCTCCTCGGGGAGGTCGATCTCATCAGCCACGACGGGGTCTCGGGAGGGCTTCCTTTAGCCGCCGACGCCGCCGGCGAGCGCCGCGGAATCATCGTATCGGGGAGCTCCGGGGCGGTGTTCGAGGACAAGCCGTGGATCCCGCCGCTCCTTGCGTTTCTGCGCGAGGCGCACGAGAGCGACGCGTGGATCCTCGGAGTCTGCTTCGGGCATCACGCGCTCGCGACGGCGCTCGGGGGCGAGGTGACCTTCAATCCCCGGGGCAGGGAGATGGGAACGGTTCCCGCGTACCTGACTCCCGAGGGGGAGCGGAGCCCGCTCTTCAGCGGTTTCGCATCGGGCGACCGGGCGAACCTCGTTCACAGGACTCAGGTCTCGCGGATGCCGGCGGGGGCCGTGCGGCTCGCGTTCAACCAGATGACCTCCACCCAGGCCTTTCAGCTCGGCCGTTCCTTCGGCGTGCAGCCGCATCCGGAGTTCACGCCGGCCCAGCTTCGCGGGCTCGTCGAGCTCTACGGGAGGACGCTCACGGGGAAGGAGCATTTCCTCGACGATCGGGAACACCTCGAGAATTTCAAGCGGACCTTCCGGGAGACTCCGTCTTTCCGCTTGATTCTGCGCAATTTTGTTCGGATTATATCGGGTGGCTGAAATCCGCCATCTGCGCCGCGACATTCCGAAATGATTCTCGTTAGTCCGGGAAAAAGGGAACTTAGAAGGGAAAAAGGCGTATCAGATGGAGCACTTGCCAGTGCAAAACGGTAATGGAGGAGGTAGCGCAATGAGACCCCGCAGCGGACATTCCAGGTTTCTGTTTCTCATCGTCGGCCTCGCGTTCATCTTTTTACTGGGGATGGGCGCGGAGCGCGTCATAACGCCGGCCGAGGGACCGTTATCGAACAGCTTCTTTCCCCAGGCGAACGCGCAGGGGCAGCCGCCCGGGACGGACATTCCATCGATCGTCGAGAAGGCCGTCCCCGCCGTCGTGAACATATTCACGAAGACCGTGACCGATATGACTCAGGGCAATCCCTGGCTGCAGGATCCGAACTTCAGGCGTTTCTTCGGCATCCCGCGCGAGCAGGTCCAGAACGTGTCCGGCTCGGGCGTGATCGTATCCGAGGATGGCTACATTCTCACCAACAACCATCTCGTCAGGGATGCGAAGGACGTTTATGTGGTCCTTCCTCCGCCCGACAGCAGAAAGTTCACCGCCAAGATCGTCGGCACCGACACGACGACCGACGTCGCCGTGCTCAAGATCGAGGCGAAGAATCTGCCGGTCCTCAAGCTCGGTCGTTCCGCGGAGCTGAGGCTCGGCGAGACCGTGGTTGCTATCGGATATCCGTTCCAGGTCGGACAGACCGTCACGATGGGGATCGTGAGCGGACTCTCGAAGGCGGTTCCGGAGAGGGACATGAATGTGGAGCTCATCCAGACCGACGCGGCGATCAACCCCGGGAACTCGGGAGGCGCCCTCATCAACACGAGAGGGGAGCTCGTCGGAATCAACAATATGATCTATTCGAACACGGGGAGCTTCGCCGGCATCGGCTTCGCGGTCCCGATCGACGTCGCGAAGGCGATCATGGACGATATCGTCGCGCATGGCAGGTTCGTACGCGGATATCTCGGCATACAGATGGACAAACTCACGTCCGACAAGGCAGAGTTCTTCGGCGTAAAGCAGAGGGAAGGGGTCATCATCACAAAGGTCGAGAACGGGAGCCCCGCGAGCAAGGCCGGCATCCAGGCGGACGATATCGTCACGTCGATGAACGGCAAGTACGTGAAAGACCCGGGTGAGCTCTGGAGGGACGTCTCGATGCTTCACCCCGGGGACAAGGCCGCGTTTGGGATCCTGCGCGGCGGTAATAGCACGGTCGTCACGGCCACGGTTGGAAAACGGCCGGGGGAGAAAGCGCCGGGGGAGAAGAATGAAGAAGAGAAGGGAAAACCCGAGCTCGCGCTCCTCGCGGGCGTGGGGCTCACCGACCTCAACGAGGAATACCGCCAGAAGCTTCAGCTGCCGGACGAGATCTCGGGCATCCTCGTCACGGAAGTCGATAACGGCTCACCCGCGGACGAGGCGGGTCTCGGGAGCGGAGACGTGATCATCAAGTTCAACCGGAAGCCGGTGGCGAATCTCGCGGGATTCAAGGCGCTCGTCAAGGGCATGAAGGGGGACAAGTTCATGCTCACGATCTATCGCGGCGGCGGCATCGCGAACATCGTTCTGCAGCCGTAACGGTCGCCGAAACAGGACGGCATCAGGCGCGAAAAAAGGGGGGCGTTCGGAACGCCCCCTTCTCTTTGTCAGCTCGCGCCTGGGCGGCGCGTCAGTCGTAGTACTCCTGCCCGAGGTGCGTGATGAGGTCCTCTCCCTGGATGTAGCGGAGCGTGTTCTTGAGCTTCATGAGCTGGATGAAGAGATCGTGCTCGGGGTAGAGCTCCGGCGCGTGCATCGGGCTCTTGAAGTAGAACGAGAGCCACTCCTGAACGCCGCGCATCCCGATCCGCTGCGCCAGATCCATGAAGAGGGCGAGATCGAGCACGATCGGCGCGGCGAGGATCGAGTCCCTGCAGAGAAAGTTGATCTTGATCTGCATCGGGTAGCCGAGCCAGCCGAATATGTCGATGTTGTCCCAGCCCTCCTTGTTGTCTCCGCGCGGCGGGTAGTAGTTGATTCGCACGACGTGGGAGAACTTCTTGTAGAGGTCGGGGTAGAGCTTCGGCTGGAGAATGTACTCGAGCACGGAGAGCTTGCTCTCCTCCTTCGTCTTGAACGACTCGGGGTCGTCGAGCACCTCGCCGTCGCGGTTCCCGAGGATGTTCGTCGAGTACCAGCCGTTGAGCCCGAGCATGCGCGCCTTGAGCCCCGGCGCGATAATCGTTTTCATGAGGGTCTGTCCCGTTTTGAAGTCCTTGCCGGCGACGGGGACGTTTTTCTCGCGGGCGAGCTGCATGAGCGCGGGGACGTCGACGGTGAGGTTCGGGGCGCCGTTCGCGAAGGGGATGCCGAGGGAGAGCGCCGCGTAGGCGTAGACCATGCTCGGCGCGATCTCGGGGCTCCGCGCCCGAAGCGCCTTCTCGAACGACTCGATGTCCTTGTGCGCGTCGGTGGGCTTCAGGAAGATCTCGGTGCTCGCGCACCAGACCATGACGAGCCGGTCGCACCCTTCGCGCTCCTTGAATGCGAGGATGTCCTCCTTGATCTGCTCGGCGTGGTCGTACCAGTTCTTCGCCTTCTTCACCCACGTGCCGGAGAGACGCTTCACGTAGTTCTGGTCGAAAACCGCTTTCATCGGTTTCAGGGTCTCGAGGTAGGGGCGCACCTTCTCGACGAGCGCGGGCTCGAGCACGCCGGCGTGCAGGGCGGCCTCGTAGGCGTTGTCCTCGAAGATGTCCCATCCGCCGAAGACGAGGTCGTCGAGCCCGGCGAGCGGGATGAAATCCTTGATCATCGGGACGCGGTTGTCCGTGCGTTTGCCGAGGCGGATCGTTCCCATCTGGGTCAGCGAGCCGAACGGCTTCGCGTAGCCGCGCCGCACCGCCTCGACTCCCGCGTAGAAGGTCGTGGCGACCGCTCCCATCCCCGGCGTGAGTATCCCGAGCTTGCCTTTGGGCTTCGTCGGCTTCTTCTTGATCTCCATCGATGCTCCTCTCTCTGGCACGTGAACCGCTCGACTCTCATCTGAATTCCGCAAAGTCTAATCTCTTTACAGAATAAGGCAAGTTTATTATTCTTATGGAACTCATTAAGGATGTTTATGGATCTGACGACCTTCAAATACCTTGTGTCCGTCGCGGAGCTTGGGAGCCTCACGGCCGCCGCCGGGGCGCACTTCGTTACGCAGCCGGCGGTCAGTATCCGTCTGCGAAAGCTCCAGGAGGAGCTCGGCGTCGCGCTCATCGAGGCCGAGGGGCGCGGTGTCCGGCTCACGCGCGCCGGGGAGATCGTTCTCGATTACGCGAGGCGTTTCGGCCGACTCGAGGAGGAGCTCGAGCGCGAGATCACGGATCTCACGGGGCTCGCGCGGGGGAGAATCGCGATCGGCGCGATGGACGCGGCGAGCTCCTACGTGCTGCCGCACGTCTTCTCCCGCTTCCGCGAGCGGTACCCTGGAATCGACATAGCCCTCGAGGTCATGGCGACGAACCCGCTCCTGAGCGAGCTCCGCGCGGGGCGTCTCGATCTCGTCGTCGGGACGCTTCCCGTCGAGCCGGGAAGCGACCTCGAGGTGTTCCCGATCTACACGGAACGTCTCCTCCTCGTCGCTCATCCGGCGCACCCGCTCGCGGGCAGGCGGGCTCTCGCGAGCTCCGCGCTCGCGGGGCAGGCGTTCATCTCGTTTCACGAGGGGGCCATCACGAGAGGCATCATCGAAGGCGTTCTCGGCTCGCACGGCGTGACTCCGCGCGTCACGATGACCACGGACAGCCCCGAGGCGATACGGAACCTCGCCGCCGCCGGTCTCGGTTTGGCGATTCTTCCCGAGCGGGTCGTCCGTGACGACGTCGTTCACGGCACGCTCGTCGAGATCGCGATACGGGGGCTTGTGTTCGAGCGCACGCTCGGGTTAATTATTCCGGTGCGGCGCTACCTCTCGGCGACCGTCCGGGCGTTCCTCGGCGTCCTCGCCGAGGGGCTTCCGGTGGATCTTCCGGCCGGGTTTCTCCCCGCGGGGGCCTCGCCGGGGAAGCGCCGGCGAGCGAAGACGCACGAGACAAGGAAGAAACGGGGGTCTGCATGAACGCACAGGGAGAGGCGGCACGGCGCGCGGCTCTCGCGGCGGGCGCCTTTGTCCGGGAGCGGTTCAACGCCCGGCGCACGGGCAGGATCGTCGAGAAGGGCCAGAACGATTTCGTGACCGAGGTCGACACGACGAGCGAGGCGATGATCAAGGAGGCGCTCGCCGCGGCGTTCCCGGCGACCGGTTTCCTCGCGGAGGAGTCGGCCGAGACGCAAGATGCGGGTGAGTTCTGGATCATCGACCCGCTCGACGGAACGACGAATTTCATACACGGCTACCCGGCGATCGGCGTGAGCATCGCACTTCTGGAGGGGGGCAGGCTCACGGTCGGCTGCGTGTACGATCCGCTCCGCGACGAGCTCTTCGAGGCCGAGGCGGGCGGCGGCGCCTTTCTCAACGGAAAGAGGATCGTCGTCTCCGGCGCGAAGAGCCTCGAGACGAGTCTCCTCGGGACGGGATTCCCCTTCAGCGTCCCGGAGCATCTCGAGGCATATCTCGCCGTTTTCAGGGATCTCTTCCGGGGATGCAGGGACATTCGCAGGGCGGGAGCCGCCGTTCTCGATCTGAGCCACGTCGCCTGCGGACGGCTCGACGGCTTCTGGGAGCTCTACCTCAAGCCGTGGGACATGGCGGCGGGCGCTCTCATCGTGCGCGAGGCGGGAGGCACGGTGAGCGATTTCTTCGGCAGTCCCGACTTCCTCGAGACGGGCAACATCGTCGCGGCCTCTCCGGGGATATTCGACCGCATCGTCGCGGCGACAGGGCGGCATTTCACGCCGGACTCCGTCGCCGGCCTCTCCACGCATTTCATCGGGTGATTCGTCTCCCGCCTCTCACGAAGAGATCGAGCGCCCGCATGGCCCGGTCGATCTTCCTGAAGCACGGCACACCCGCGTCCTCGATCATCTGAACGGCCGGGTCGTAGAGCCTGCCGGAGTTGAGGCAGGCGACCATGGGTTTCGCGGTCCCCTTGAAGACGCGGATCGTCACGTTCGGGTACGAGCTCTCGTGGCGGATGTCCTCGGTGTGCCCCTCGCCCGCGGCGAGATTCTCCATGAACGGCGTCGGGGCCACGTTCGCCGCCATGAGGCAGTCGACGCCGTCGTCGGCGAGGATCGTCTCGAGGCACTTCCCGTAGTTCACGGCGTTCGTGAGCGGCGTCGCGTCGACGGGGTTGTGGACGTCGATGATGTCCGTCGGAAGGGCGGCGCGAAGCCCCGCGACCGTCTTCTCCGAGAACCGGGCGAGCTCCAGCGCGCCGAGCGTGTCCGCGGCGACCGAGCATTCGAAGCCCGCGTTGCTGAATATTCCGACCCGTGAGCCCGCGGCGCGCCTCCCGCCGAGAAGCACGAAGACTTTGATGACGTCCTCGACCTCGTCGAGGCTGTCGAGCATGATGACGCCCGCGTCGAGGAGAATCCTCTCCATGACCTCGTAGTTCCCGGCCATCGACGCGGTGTGCGACGCCACCGCCGTCGCTCCCGCCTCGGTCCGCCCCGCTTTGTAGAGGATGATGTCCTTTCCCGCGGCGACGATCTCGCGCGCGGCCGCGAGGAACCGCTCGCCGTCGAGGGATTTGAGCCCCTCGAGATAGAGGCAGAAGAGATCGATCCCGGGATCGTCCTTGAGAGCGAGGAGGTAGTCGGTCGCCGAGACGTCGACCTGGTTGCCGTAGGTGATCATGTATTTCGGGTTGATGATCCGGTCGAGATTGCTGACGAGCGTGACGAGGTACGCGCCGCTCTGGCTGATGATGGCGCACCGTTCGCCGAAGGCGCCCCGGAACGGGAGCTTGTGCTCGGGGAGAAAGAAGGTGTTGTAGCCGCCGGGCTTCGAGACGATCCCCATGCAGTTCGGCCCGTTCACGACCACGCCTCCTCCCGCGCGCGCACGGACCTCCGCGATCGAATCGCGGAGCCGCCGGTCGAGCTCGCGGCCCCTGTCCGTCTCGCCGAACCCCGCCGAGATGAGCGTGATCGAGGCCGTCTTTTCCCCTTCGATGAGCTCCTCGAGGAGCGAGGCGGCCTTCTCGTCGGCGGGGATGGTGAACACCGTCATGTCGACCTTCTCCGGGAGCATCCCGATCGACGCGAACGCTCTGCAGCCGTCTATCTCGACCGCTTCGGGATGAAGGAGATAGATCCTCTCCTTCGGCACGCCCCCACCCTTGATGAGGTTCCGGAGGATGATCCGGCCCACGTTGACCTTGTTCGCCGACGCTCCCACGATGAGCGCGCTCTTCGGCTCGAGAAGCCTCTTGATCCCCTCCTGCGGCGGCACCGCGAGCTCGCGCTTCAGACCGGAGATCGTCATCAGGGCGTCGAGCGGGACGAGCCCGCCGTCCGGTGCGATCTGGAGGGGATTGACCTCGAGCTCCTCGATCGTGACGGAGGATTTCTTCTCGAGGGGGGAAAACCTCCGCCCGAGATTCGCGAAGGCGGCCAGGGCGTCGATGAGCCGCTCCGTGTCGACGAGCGGCGCCGGCGCGATGCGCGTCTCGCCGGAGACGACGGGAAAGAAGAAGGTCCGCTCGAGCGCGCTCCGGGTGCCCTCGCGGTCGGCGACGTCGGATGCCGCCCTGATGAAGAGCGCCTTTTCCCTTCTCAGGCCCTTCTTGTAGATCTCGGTCCCCACGCCGCCGAGAGCGCAGAAGACGACCGGTCCGAACGACGGGTCCTGTCTCACGGAGACGAGGAGCTGGTGCGGCACCGAGTCCGCGCCGGCGATCTTTTCGGCGATCATCATGCCCGAGAGCGGCGCTCCCGCCTTCCGCGCGATGCGCTCGAACTCGTGGAACGCGGCGGTGAGCTCCTTCCGCGTGCGTTCGACGAATTTGATTCCGCCGAACTCGGACCGGTGCGGCATGGCGGGGGAGATGAGCTTGCAGACTACCTGCGTCCCCGGCACGGCGTCGAGGTCGAGCGCGCCGATCTCCCTTTCGCTCGAGACGAACGACGCCCGCGGAACGCGAAAGCCGATAACGGCGA
The DNA here is from genome assembly GCA_050015715.1 of Candidatus Krumholzibacteriaceae bacterium. GTDB lineage: Bacteria > Krumholzibacteriota > Krumholzibacteriia > Krumholzibacteriales > Krumholzibacteriaceae > SSS58A. Next base: position 2,781 of record JBEKAW010000061.1, on the reverse strand, counting down.
GGATTTCGTAGATCTCGTGCTCGAGGAGACCGTGCCTTCCTTCGTCGAGCGCTTTCTTCAGCAGCTCCTCGATTTTGTCCAGGTTCGGGGGGGGCGTCCGCTTCATCGGACCTCCATTCTTGGTGGCCGGTACGACTGATGCTATAGTATGTAAGGCAACGCGGCGGTCTTGTCGATGGAAATCAGGGGAAACACCGGGGCACGCGAGGATAGAAATGGTCGCATTGAAGGCAATCGAAGAGGAAATCAAGGCCAACCGGGGGATCATCGCGCGTCTCAAGCGCGAGATCTTCGGCGTCGACAAGACGCACAAGTCGCGCTACATCAGGGAATTCAACTCCGAGTTCAGAAGTTACCGGGCGATCACGAGCGCCGCCGGCGTCATCGAGGAGGCCTCGCGGTGCGACGTCGTCTATTTCGGCGATTACCATCCCCTCGACGCGAGCCAGGACTGGGTGCTCCGTCTCATGAGGGAGCTTTCGGCGCGGGGGCGCCCCGTCGTGCTCGCGCTCGAGATGCTCTACGTGCACCAGCAGGAATCCCTCGACCGGTGGATGAAGGGGACGTCGACGGAGAAGCAGTTCCTCGAGGCGATCGATTACCGCTCCGAATGGGGCTTCAGATGGGAGAGCTACCGGCGGATCTTCGAGCTCGCGAAGAATCCGTTCATACCGATCTTCGGGATAGACTCGGAGCCGCGGGATCACCTCAGATATATCCGGAGGCGCGACCGCCTCGCGGCCCGGCGGATCGGCACCATTCGCACCTTTTTCCCCGACGCCCTGATCCTCGTCGTCGTCGGGGAGTCGCACCTCGCCTCGAACCACCTGCCGGCGGAGGTTCATGCCGTGCTCGGCCGCGACTACCGGGAGGCGGTCATCGTTCAGAACATGGACGACATCTACTGGCGCCTTCTGCGGAAGGGGCGGGAGGACGTCGAGGCGGTCGCCATCGCCCCGTCGCGGTACTGCGTGTTCACGACCGCGCCGATGCTCAAGTACGAGGCATACCGGGATATCATCGACGAGTGGGTCGAGGGGGACGAGGTCGACCGGCATACGCCCTTCCTTCACGAGACGATCGAGGCGATCCATTCGTTCTTCGCGGGCACTCGCGGGAAGCGCCTCGTCGATCTTCCGAACGGGCGGAGGGAGCGCTTCGACGCGATCCTGCCCGAGGTTCAGTGCCGGACGACGTACCATGCGTTCTCGTCGTACCTGCGCTCGCGGAGAGTGGCCCCGCGCGAGGTCGTGCCGATCCTCGAGAATCTGAAATACAAAGGCATGACCTACGTCCCCTCGATCAACACCTTTCTCATCGTGAAGTTCGAGCCCGTCCGCGCCGTGCGCGAGGCGGCGCGGTTCGTTCTCCATTCCCTGCGGGGAGAGCTCCTCGAGCGGCGAGCGAAGCCGCTCCCCGCGGAAGACGGCCTTTTCGGCGCCGTGATCGCGGAGGCGCTCGTGTGCTTCGCCGCGAAGATCGTCAATCCCTCCGAGGGTTGCGCGAGGGATGACGAGCTGCTCTCGGCGCTCGGCGCGGACGGCGCCGTGACGCGCCCCCTCCGCCGCCACTCCCTGAGAGAAACGAAGGAGCTCGCGCACGTTCTCAAGGTCTTTATCGAGCACGAGCGCTCCGGGAACGGGCCCGGCCGCGCCGCGAAGTCGCTCGCGAGGGTCCTCGGTCTCAGCGTCAAAAGACGCCTCTTCGTGATCGATGCGCTCGGGGCTCTCATGGGGGAGGCGCTCCACGCCTCGTTTCACGAGGGGCGTTTGAAGCGCCGCGAGGTCGCGGACCTCTTCGGCACGAAGCTCGAAAGGCCGGGGGCCGCGAGGGAGCTTTATGAGCGGCTTCTCGAGAAAACGGGCGGGCGGGGCATCGCCCTTCCGAACGGGAACCGGAGCCGGCCGCGTTGAACGTTTTTGTTTGATATTTTCCCCTTCAGCATTCAGAATCTGCGCACATGAGCTCGCTTTGTCGCGGCGCGCGAGGGAGCGTGATGGCAATGGACGATGCGCGGGATCTCGCCGGTCAGACGATACTCGTCAAGCTCACGAGCAACGAGGGCCTCGCCTTCGCCGGCGTTCCGGCGGAGGGACCCTTTTTCTGCAAGGTCACGGCGGTCGACGAGATCGGCATATGGGTGGAAAACAGGAACTTCGTGACGATGGAAATCCGAAACGCGGCCGGGCGCTACATTCCGAAGCGGAAGCAGAAGGCGGAGCGGCACTCCGTGAACCTCCTCATCCCCTGGCGGATCGTTCATACGGCCGTGAAGTTCGAGAAGGGGAAGGAGCTCGATGCGGCCGCCGAGGTGCTCGGGGAGAAGCCGCCGTGCTGCGGTCGTATCGGGTTCGTCAAGGAAGGTTCGCGGGACTCGTGAGAGGCGCCCTGCCTGGGGCACGAAGGAAGGAGATCGGCATGAGAGGTTTCGCGGCGGCCTCCTGCATCGCGCTCGGAGCGCTCCTTGCGGCGGTCCCGGCCGCGGCCGGAATCGGCGTGCGCGTGAGCGGGGGCCTCAGCTACATCTCCTATGGAGACTTCAATAATCTCGTCGACTACGTCAACAACGAGGTGCTCGCCGCGAGCGGCGCCTCCGGGCAGGTCGATCGCATACACTGGGTTCCCGAGTTCGAGGGCGAGGTCGTTGTTCCGATCGTGCCGATGATCGATCTCGGGATCGGGGGTGGAATCATCACGGGGAAATCCGATTTCGGCTACGGCGGGAGCGGGGGGGACCGGTTCGACTACCGCCACACGGTGAAGGCGTTTCCCCTGACCGCG
>JBEKAW010000060.1:0-10819 GCA_050015715.1 Candidatus Krumholzibacteriaceae bacterium | reverse complement strand
GCCCCTCGATGTCGCCGGTCGTCCCGCCGATCTCCGTGATGACGACGTCGATGTCGTTGCCGTTCTCGGCGGCGAGGCGGATGCGCGCCTTGATCTCATCGGTGATGTGCGGCACGACCTGCACGGTCCGCCCGAGGTAGCCGCCCTCGCGCTCGCGGTTGATGACCGTCTCGTAGATCTGGCCGGTCGTCACGTTCGAGCGCTGGCTCAGGTTGTGGTCGATGAAGCGCTCGTAGTGCCCGAGATCGAGATCGGTCTCGGCCCCGTCGTCCGTGACGTAGACCTCGCCGTGCTGGAACGGGCTCATCGTGCCGGGATCGACGTTGAGATACGGATCGAATTTCTGGAGAACGACGTTCAGTCCGCGCTGCTTGAGGAGGAGACCGATGGAGGAGGCGGCGATGCCTTTGCCGAGGGAGGAAACGACCCCTCCCGTCACGAAAATGTATTTGGTCTTCCCGCCCACTCGCTCCTCGCGTGCCGCAACGCTTTCGATATGAGAGAATCTAACACCGCGCACCACTCTAGCGGCTGCGTTTCCTTTTTTCAACTTTTTTTCTGCGCGCAGCCGGTTTGCGGCGAAGAATTTTTCGAATCCGTTTCACGTCCTCGGGACGGTCGACGCCGATCGACTCGGAGCGCGTCGTGACGACCCCGACCCGGTAGCCGTTCTCGAGGGCCCGGAGCTGCTCGAGACGCTCGTGCCGCTCGAGGGGCCCCTGCCGCAACGTCTTGTAATCAAATAAGAAGGAACGCCTGAAGGCGTAGACGCCGATATGCCGGAGATACTTCAGCCCCCCGAGGTCCCCGCGCTTGCCGGCGCGCTTTGCGCCCGGGCCCGGCTCCCCGGCGAGCCCCGGAAACGGAATCGGAGAGCGCGAGAAATAGAGCGCGTTCCCGTCGTGGTCGCAGACGACCTTCACGACGTCGGGACGGAAGAGATCGTCGAAGTCGACCGCCGGCGCCGCGAGCGTCCCCATCATGAGCGCGGGCTCTTCCTGCATGACGGCGATGAGCTGCTCGACGGCGCGGACGGGCATGAGCGGCTCGTCCCCCTGGACGTTCACGATGATGCCGTGGAGAAAATATCCCGCGGCCTCGCGCACGCGCGACGTGCCCGTCGCGTGCGTGGTCTCCGTCATGACTGCGATGCCTCCCGCCTCCTCGACGACGTTCATGATCCGCACGTCGTCCGTGGCGACGATGACGGCGTCGGCGTTCCGGATCTTCGCCGCGCGGTTCATGACGTGCACGATCATGGGGGCGCCGCCGATCTTCGCGAGCGGCTTCCCCTCGAAACGCGTCGAGCCGTAGCGGGCCGGAATGACGACGAGCGCCTTGTCCTTGTACGGCGCAAGGAGCCGTGCCGAGGGCTTCTTGCGTGCCGCGGCCTTGATTTCATCTTTTGGTTTCATCGTGCGTACTGCTTCTGCCCTTCCTTGTAAATGTTCCCGCCGTAGCGGTCCTGGGCTACGATCACGGGGAAACTCTCCACCGTGAGCCTGCGAATCGCCTCCGCCCCGAGCTCGGGGTACGCGATGACCTCGGCCGCCGTGATGCGCTTCGAGAGGAGCGCCGCGGCGCCGCCCGTCGCCGCGAAATACACCGCGCCGTACTTCTGCATCGCCTCGACGACCCCGGCGCCGCGCTCGCCCTTCCCGATCATCCCGCGGAGCCCGTGCTCGATGAGAATGGGGGCGTAGGGATCCATGCGAAAGCTCGTCGTGGGGCCCGCCGAGCCGATCGGCTTCCCCGGGGGCGTGGGCGACGGCCCGACGTAGTAGATGATCTGTCCCTCGAGCGGGAGCGGGAGCTCTTTCCCTTCCTTGACGAGCTCGACGAGCTTCTTGTGCGCCGCGTCGCGCGCCGTGTAGAGAAAGCCATTGAGATTGACCTTGTCGCCCGCGCGAAGCTTGTCCACGTCCTCGGGCCTGAGCGGGGTCTTCATCGAATATTCAGCCATCCGTCACCTTCCTGTCTATCAGAGCACGGCCGTCTTGTGCCGCGCCGCGTGGCAATTGATGTTCACCGCGACCGGGAGCGAGGCGATGTGGCACGGGGCCGCCACGATGTGGACCGCGAGCGCCGTGATGCGCCCGCCGAGCCCCATGGGCCCGATCCCCGTGTCGTTGACCAACTGGAAAAGCTCGTTCTCGAGCGCCTCGTAATACTCGTCCGGGTTTCTCGAGCCGACCTCCCGGAGAAGCGCTCGCTTCGCGTTCATCGCGCACTGCTCGAAGGAGCCGCCGATACCGACCCCGACGATGATCGGAGGGCACGGGTTGGCGGATGCGACGCGCACCGCCTCGACGACGAACTTCTTCACGCCCTCGATGCCGTCGGCGGGCTTCAGCATCGCGATCTTGCTCATGTTCTCGCTGCCGCCGCCCTTCGGAACGACCCAGAGCTTGAGCCTGTTCCCCGGGACGATCCGCGTGTGGATCACGGCGGGCGTGTTGTCCTTCGTGTTCACGCGTTTGAGGGGATCGCCGAGGACGGACTTGCGGAGATAGCCCTCTGTGTAGCCGCGGCGCACGCCCTCGTTGATCGCATCATCGAGGGCGCCCCCGACGACGTGGGCGTCCTGACCGAGGTCGACGAACACGACCGCGAGCCCCGTGTCCTGGCAGATGGGCATGCGCTCCGCGTGTGCGATGTCGGCGTTTTCGAGGAGCTGGCAGAATATTTCCTTCCCAACGGGGGACGATTCGGCGCCCTTCCCGCTCCTCAGCGCCTTGAGCACGTCCTCCTCGAGGTCGAAGTTCGCCTCCATCGAGAGGCGGGCGACGGTGTCCGTGATCTTTTTCACGCTGATCTCGCGGACTTTCGACATCGCCGTTCGCTCGCCGCGCACCGCCGCAGGAGCGGCGGAATGCGACGTCTCGCGAACGGTCGATGTCCGCGCCCTACGCGCCTTCGGTCGTGCCTTCGCCGCGGGCTTCTTCGCCGCCGGCTTTGATTTACGTTTCGTCTTCGCCATTCTCAACCTCGCTTGCTTCCTCCTCGGTCGTGCTGATAGCCTTGAAAGAGAGATCCAGATCCTTGAGGAGCTCCTTCGCCTCGTCCACCTGCTCTTTCACCACGAGGACCGTAACCGGCTCGACATACTGAACCACGTACAGCGCGCGCTCCCCCTGGATCAGGTAGTCAATACCGGAGCCCTCGAGAACGCTCTCGATCATCGCGATGTCGCCCCAGTTGAAGGTTTCGAGGATGCTGACATATTCGAGATCGCGTACTTTAGGTTCCGGAGGAATCACGTCCACGAGAGGAACGCCGCAGTCGTAGCACTGCCGCACGCCTTCCTTGTACTCCGACTTGCACTTCGGGCAGAACATCGCGCCACCTCCTGGGAGTGGCCCGGCCGCTCGAGCCTACTCCGCCAGCTGCGGCAACCTAGTTCGCCGGCTGGAGCACGACGACCTTCATCTTCACCGGGAGCGTCCCCTTCGTCACTTCGATCTCGCTCGCCCCTACGTTCTCGACATTATCCATCAGTTTCGTGAAATTCTCAACGGGCGTGATGGGAAAATCGTTCTTCTCCGTCTTGTAGTGCATCGGGATGACGATCTTCGGCTGGAGGTCCTTCGCGATTTTCGCCGCGGTGCCCGCGTCGATCGTAAAGAATCCTCCGACCGGTATCATGATTACGTCGAGCCCCACGAGCATGGGATGATCCTTCGACCCGACCGCATGCCCGAGATCCCCGAAGTGCGCGACGCGCAGGCCCTCCGCCTCGACGACGGAGACGAGGTTCTTCCCTCGCTTCGCGCCTTTCGCCTCGTCGTGGAAGGTCGCGACGGACTCGACCGCGACGCCTGCGACGTCGACCCTGCCGGCCTTCGCCACGACGTGTTTCGAGCGCTTGAGAACGTCCCTCGACGTGTGATCCTCGTGATCGTGGCTCACGACCGCCACGTCGAAGTCGCCGGTGATCGGGCCCACGCCGAGCCCGCCGCCAAAGGCCCCCGCCGTGTAGGGATCGAAAACGATTCGCGTGCCGTTTGCGAGGATGAGCTGGAATGCCGAGTGGCCGAGGTACGTGATCTTCATGATGGCACCTCCCGTGGAGCGCCCGTCCGGGGCGCCGCCCAAGCCACCATTATAAATGAAAATGGAGAACGCGGCGGAACATTCGCTGTTCCCGGTTCTCCATTCATATGTGCCGCCTTTTTGCTCGAAAAGCTACTTGGCGTACATGCTCACGCGCTTCTTCGTTTTACCGAGACGTTCGAACTTGACGACGCCGTCGATGAGGGCATACAAGGTGTCGTCGCGCCCCTTGCCGACGTTCGTGCCCGGGTGGATCTTCGTGCCGTGCTGCCGGACGATGATCGTGCCAGCATTGATGGTCTGGCCCGAGTAGCGCTTGACGCCGAGCCGATGCGACTGGCTGTCGCGCCCGTTTTTCGAACTCCCGACTCCCTTTTTGTGTGCCATAAAGCTGCTCCTATTGCCTTACGCGGTGATCTCTTTGATTCTCAGACGAGTGTAATGCTGCCGGTGACCCATTTTCTTGCGATAGTTTTTGCGGCGTCTCATCTTGTAGAGCTGGATCTTGGCGTCGCGGGCGTGCGCCACGACCTCGCCGACGACCTTGACTCCCTCGACGAGCGGCTTCCCGACGCGGACATCCGTGCCGTCCGAGTACGCAAGCACTTCATCGATGCTGATGACCGTTCCCGGTTCGAGCTCGAGGAGCGGGACGTCCACGATCTCGTTCGGCTGTACCCAAAATTGTTTGCCCGCAAGGCGAACGACCGCGTACACAGAGATACCTCCTGCTCAGTTTCAGAGACGAACACTATTGATAACACGTGAGATGGGGCAAGTCAAGGGCAAAAAGCGGACCGCCTTCGTAGACTGGTGGTTATGCGGTTTTCGCCCGCACGACGAGATCGACATCACAATCGAGAACGCTCAGAAGCACGAGCATTTGATCTACCGATTTTCGGTAGTTCGTCTGATCGAGAAGACGGTAGAGCTGCGCGGCCGAAGTCCCCAGTCGCCGAATGATCTCGCGTTTCGAGAGAGGGCTCGCCTCCACGCGCTTCTGCGCTTCCAGCGTGAGCTTGTAGAGAATCACATTGCGCAGATAGCCGGGATCCTGGTTGTATTCAAGCACTTGATCGATGTGAACGGTCCCCTCCCGGCCCGACTCGAGAACATACGTGAAGCCCTCGCGGCCCAGCTCCTCATCCACCGCCGCCTCGGCGACTCTATCGGCCAGCGTAGGTTGGGGATGGAGCTTGGAGTAAGGGTACACAAGAGTCCGAGACGACGCCTTCACCTCGAAGACCTTTTTGCGGTTATTGATCGACACTCGCCTGATCTTCATAGCGCTCCCTCCTCGCGGAGCTCGTGAATCAGATCAAGGACTCTCCGCGAGGGTTTACCTTTCATAGGTTTCGAATTCTCCAGATCCCATTGGACGACCAGCTTGCCTTTACGGTAGACATGCACATGATAGGGTGTATGATCGCCCATCCACGTAACGAACACATATCCCCCGCGTCGGACCTTCCCCATTCACAAATGTTACCTTCCAAGGTAACATTTGTCAAGTGCCAATCGAGAGCGTAAAAAGAGCCATAGGGCATGGGACAGGACCGGTGCCGTCTCTGACAGAAGGTAAGCGTTGCGCGCCAAGGCGCACCCCCACGGCTGCAATTATGCATTTCAAATGCAAAAATGCAGGAAGTATGTTCCGACGACGGCGAGAGGGCCACCGGTGGCGGGTGGCCGGGCTTCACGTTTGTGCGGACTATGTATCGTCCTTCACGCCGGGACTTCCCGAGCCCAGCGGCTCAAGGCTTGTATTCCAGCCCCCATACGTTGTCGATGAATACGTGGCAATGGCTGCCGTCGCCATATGCGTTGTCCGCGCTGAACTGCATCACGAAGGGGCCGATTCCATTGCCGTACACACGCCGCAGCAGCGTTCCGTTCAGATAGACCGCGATGGAGTCCTGCTCGGGTTTGATTTCATAGGAGCCCGCTATGTCGCTCCGGTTCGGAGGACTGGTGCACCCTGCGGTGAAGTGGTTCAGGAGCACGACGGAGGCTTCGTTCGCGGGATCGACCGCCTGAATGCACCACCCCTGACATCCGTTGCCCTCCTGAAACGCCTCCTCCACGAGTGTGAATTTCCACCCGAGTCTCGTATGCTTCGTTCTCGCCCGGGCGTACCCCGTCCAGAGGTCGGTGTGTCCCCACACCTGCAGCTCGCCGGCGGTCTCGAGGACACGGCCGCCGTACGAGACCTCGGTGTACCATAATGCGGCGTCGATAGAGCTGGCGTTGAGGCTGTCGTACGCTGCCCAAAGCGTCGGCGACTTGCATTTCGGGCAGGTCGGGCAGTCGGAGTTGCTCGAGCAGGCCGCGAGCGCCGCGACCGCTGCGAGGAGGCCGAGCCGGATCAGCGGAAGCACCTTCATGTACCTATCCTCCTGTGTCGTTTGAACCTCCGTGACACCGAATGCATCCAGTGTAGGAACCTCCGGAAAGCATGTCAATGGAATCCCTGTGCGCGCGGTGACCTGCCCTCTTCTTCCACCGCGGCGGTCCATTTGTCGGCGAAATGCACGATAATCTGAAGCCGGCACTCCTGATTGAAATAGTTGACCTTGTAGGTCATGCCTCTCTTCTCGATATCCCATTTGGGGTGACGGGGCAAACCGGGGCCCGATTGCTCTTCAACTTCATCTGAACCCGTATGTGTTGCGGCCGTGACCAGGGCGAACATCGTCGGCGCTGCTCTATTACCAACGCGTCTTCACCTGCTGTAGCGATAGATCATCCCAAGGTCCGCCACGGCCCAGACGTCGCCGTTCTGTGTCCCGCGGACTGAGGAGAGGAGCGACTGAAGTCCCGATGCCTGCGTCTTCCAGGACGAGCCATCGAAGTGCAGGATGGCTCCGCTGTAGTCAGCGACAAAGACATCGTGGGCATTGCGTGCCCAGACGCTGTGAAACGCTCTAGATGTCCCGCTCAGTTGAGGCGACCAGGCAGTGCCGTCGAAATGGAGAATTGTCCCGTTTCCAACCGCGAATACATCCGTATGCGAGGTTCCATGCACCTTCATGAGGAAGGCCTCCGTCCCGCTGACCTGCCGGGACCATGAGAGCCCATCGTAGTGCAAGATCACGCCACCTTCACCAACCGCGAAGACATCCGAGGGAGAAGTTCCCCAGACGCCCTCGAGGAACCCGGTCACGCCGCTCTGCTGGGTCGACCAAGTGGAGCCATCGTAGTGGACGATCGCCCCCCCGGCACCCACAGCGAACAGGTCGGTCGGCGAGCTTCCCCACATGTCGTAAAGAGTGGTCCAGATTCCATTATCCCAATGGGACCAATGTAGACCGTCATACCGGTAGATCCCACCGTCACCGTAAGCAAACATGCTGACGTTGGAGAAACCGAAGACACCATCGAGGATGGTCCCGATCCATGCTTGCCTGGACCATCTGGTGCCGTCAAAATGGAGAATGACTCCCGGGCTTCCGACGGCAAAAATGTCCCTGTCGGAGTTCGGCCAGATGCCGTAGAGTTCTTCGGCGATTTCATTCATCTGGGTAACCCAGGTCCCGCTTTCGAGGTGGAGTATCGTGCCCGTCCCTACGATGAAGGGGTCCTGTCCCGACGCGACGGCAACGCCGGAGAACCAAGTCCCGACCTCGGAAAACTGCTTCGACCACGATACACCGTCGTAGTGCAGGATCGTGCCAACTAAGCCCACCGCATAGACATCGTTATGGGAAGTTCCGCAGACGCCAGCGAGTCCAATGTCAGTTCCGCTGACCTGCTCGGTCCACGCAGCTCCATCGAAGTGAATGATCTTGCCCTCGTCTCCTACAGCGAATACATCGGTGGAAGAGCTGCCCCAAATGTCGTTGAGCCGGGCCCAGGAAGGCAGACCGGTGTTCATCCTTGCCCACTGGGCGCCGTCGTAGTGGACCACGTCGGGCTGGCCAACGGCAAAGACATCCGTCCCGGAACTGGCCCAAACACCTTGGAGGCTTTGATTCGCGAACCGGTTCATCACCTTCCATGCTGTCCCGTCGAAACGGAGGATGGTGCCCATACCTGGGATGGAGTCGCCTACGGCGAAAGCCTCTGCGCCCGGAACGCCGTACACATCGGACAACCAGTATCGGACGGGGCAGGTCTGTCGATTCCATGAAGCGCCATTGTAGTGCAGTATGGTTCCCCCATCGCCGACCGCAAACACATCCGTCTGCGACCTTCCCCAAACGGATCTGAGATCCGGCGAGAGCTTACTTGGAGGCATCGACCAGGTCGCGCCGTCAAAATGAAGAATGTCACTGTGATTGCCGACGGCGAAGGCCTCGCCGTCAGGACTCGCCCAGATGGCGATCGGCGTTGCGTTCGGTCGATTGCTGATCTGCCACGATGGGCCTGCAGGTTTCGGGCTAGTCGTGTGGCTGCACCCCAAACTGACGAGCATGACAACTATCATTGAAAGCGCGGCGCATCGTGCGGCTGAACCGCTATTCATCGGCTCCTTCCTCTCTCCGAACGCTTAGAACTCCACATTCACTCCGAATCCGAAGTGCTCTCTCTTATCGACAAAGAGCATCGGATGAATCCTGTCCCGAATCGAATCGCTGCTATCATCCCGCGCGTTCACTGTCCGTATGGCGAATGAAACCGGCTGCTGGACCATTACGAAGGAGGGGGTGAGCCCTAGGCCCCTTTGATCAATGAGGCCGACCCGCGAGCTGTCGGCCGGGGCGGCCTTTTGTTTATCGGGGCCACTCGCCTTTTTCACGATCAATATCACGGCAACCGCGGCCGCGGCGATCACGACCCCAGTAATGATGACCGTGGTGATAGACATGCCCGGCAGGTCATCCGCTGTGCCACCATTCCATCCGTAGCTTTCTGACCGAGCATCGACGAAGCACGTACACAGAATCATGGCAGGGATAAGGAGCAGAGTAATAATGCTGCGCTTCACAATTGTCCTCCTTCTCGGCACACCGGTATCAACTAGCCCTGAAAAGCACGCGGACTCCCGTTGTCGAGTAATATCGATTTGCTCCCTAGACTAGATTTGAAATGCTTAGGCCCGCGGCCCCGAATTGCGTTGATTCTATGCGCGTTGCAGGCACTTCGTCAAGCACGTTGTCGGCTGCCTGGGAGGTTGCGTTCGACACGGATTTCGCGTTAGCTGCACACCCCGCCGCTCACCGGGTTCGCGGAGCCGGCCTACCGCCTGACGCGAACGGGCCGGTGCCACAGCACATTCATTCCCTTCGCTCGCGTGCTGCACCCGGCGGGCCACGCCCCGATGAGCCCGCAACCCGATTCATCTTGATCGCACGGCGATCCCGGCTGCAGCATGAAGATGTAGTTCTCCGGATGGCAGAAGAGCGGGTCGACGGAGAGGTTTCCATTCAGGCCCGCGTACCCCTCGAGAGAGCCGGTCCAGTCTCCGCCCGCGTTCCCGTAGAAGTCGCAGCAGCTGATCTGATCGCTCCAATATTCTCCGGTGCGGTATACTGCCTCACCCAGGCTGCTGGATGCGATGATGGTGTTCTGCATATTCAGCGAGGCCTGCGTGAGGACGAGCTCCATTGCGATGCCGCCCCCCTGACCCGATTCCGCGCGGTTCGAGTAAAGAGTGCAGTTCTGGAGCGTCAGACCGCTCGCGCCCGGTTCCACGCAATAGAGCCCGCCGCCCGTGCTAGCAGTGTTCCCCGCCAGCGTGCATGACACAAGCTGAGAGATGTCGAGCCTGTTCAGCATGACGGCGCCGCCTCTTCCGACGGCGGCATTGTTGTAGAACTCGCAGTGATCAAGGGAGGGAGGCTTCAGCCACCCCCCCTTGACCGATATAAAACCGCCGCCATCCTGCCCGGCCGTGTTGCCGTCGAATATGCAGCGCAAGAGCGAGATCTCCGCGTCGTCGTTGCTCACCGCGCCGCCGTTTGTCGCCGCGGAATTGCCCGAGAACGAACAATCGGCGAACTCGGCTCTCGAGAAGAAGGGCGTTCCCAGCGAGATGTGGTACACGCCTCCCCCTTCAGCCGTCGTCGCCTTGTTGCCGCTGAAGACGCAGCGGGCGAAACGAGGCTGAGAAGAGAACCAAGCATAGACTCCGCCTCCCTGCCCCGCCGTGTTTCCGCTGAAGGAACATCCGGTCACTTCCGAGGAAACAAGATAGAATGAAATCCCGCCGCCGGAGGACTCCGCCGTGTTTCCCTCGAAGCTGCAGCTGTCGATCGTAGCGGATCCTCCATTGTACTGAAGACCTCCTCCCCACCCGGTTTCATCGGCCCCTGGATTGACCACGGCGCGGTTATTCCGGAACATGCATTTGGCCAGTGTGGACCCTCCAGCGGCCGATACTCCTCCCCCGCCGTTGGCCACGTTTCGGTCGAAGGAACAGTTCTCGAGGTTGATCCCCTTGGAGGCACAGATGCCGCCCCCGGAACCATCACTGACATTATCTTCAAAAACGCAGTTATTCACATGCGAGGAGCCGACCGGATAGTCGATAGCGCCCCCTTCACCCGCCGTGTTTCCCGCGAACCTGCACGCGGTGATGACCATGGACCCGCTGGAGTTGACTGTGACATCCGAATAGATGGCTCCGCCGAAACCAGCATGATTCGCCGTGAAGACGCACCCCGTGGCGGAAAGAAACGAGCTCATGATGAAGATTGCTCCCGCTCCACCTTGAGCCACGTTGTGGTCAAGCGTGCAATCAACGAGAAGCGGCGAGGACGATTCGCTGTACATACCTGCACCGTTGGCTCTCGCCACGTTTCCTGAAAAGGTGCATCTCTCGATT
>JBEKAW010000059.1:0-10835 GCA_050015715.1 Candidatus Krumholzibacteriaceae bacterium | reverse complement strand
AGTAACGTCATTTTTCTCGCCACCACGGCGGCGGCCTGCCCGCTGATGGGCCTTTTCGGCACGATCTGGGGAATCATGGTCGCCTTCATGAGCATGGGCGTCCAGGGCTCCGCGAGCCTCCTCGTCGTCGGCCCCGGTATCGCGATATCGCTCATCGTGACGTTCTTCGGCCTCGGAGCGGCCATCCCCGCGCTCGTCGGCTACAACTACAACTCGCGGTTCATTCGCACGAAGGAGAATGAGCTCACCAACTTCTCCGCGAATTTCCGGAACCGCATTGTGGAGAAGATGTACGTAGATCTCGAGATTGCTCCCAATGCGGACGCGTTCGCCCAGAGTAGCAGGAAGTAGGGGGAGTCGTAATGAGACGTTCGCGTCACAACGATGTAAACGCCGAAATCAACATCATCAACCTTGTCGACGTGATGATGGTGCTTCTCATCATCTTCATGCTCGCTGCTCCCCTTCTCCAGCAGGGCGTGAAGCTCACCCTCCCGAAGGCCGAGGCGAAGCAGCTGGAGCAGGAGGGCGTGACGGTTTCGATCGATGAGAACAGCGCCATATATATCAACGATCGTCCTGTCGCCTGGAATGATTTTTCCAATGATCTGCAGAATGAGCTCACGGGGGGGGTGCCGCGAGTCTTCTTGAAGGTCGACAGGAGCGTGCAGTACGACATAGTCCTCAAGGTGATCGCGAGGATCAAGATGATGGGGATTGAGGATCTCGGGCTCGTCGCATCGGAAGAAAAGTGATCCGGCGGGGTACGAATGCATGAGGACTTCATTTGTCATCTCTATCGTATGCCATGTGATTGTTTTCGTGGGGCTCTTCTACAACTGGAGCTCCAACGCATGGAATCGCGTGCCCGATAAGACATACGCGGTCAAGGTCGTTGCGGGGGCGCAGCGGCGGAGCTCGAACGTGCCTCACCCCCCGATGGCGACCATGAGAATGAGCTCTTCGCGGGCATACACGGCGATCGAGCCCGTTCCGGTAAAACCGGGGCACACGGCCGCGAAGCTCGACAGCTTGGCGCTCGCTCCTCCGGGTGAGGGATTCGGGGACGCCGGCGAGAGCGGAAGCGGCACGACCGTTGCCGGCTACATGCCGCCGGCTCCCGAGCAGGCGCAGGAGTTCATGGCCTTCGATGAGGCGCCCGTCCTTCTGAGGGCGCAGAATCCGCAGTACCCGGACCTCGCCCGTCAGGCGGGGATCGAGGGAACGGTGCTCCTCGACGTGCTCGTCGACGAAGAGGGAAAGGTCCTCGAGGTGAGCGTCATCCAGTCCGACGTGACCTCCGCCATGGAGAAGTCCGCGGAAGAAGCGGCGAAGCATTTCCTCTTCAAGCCGGCGAAGCAGCGGACCGTCCCGGTCAGGGCCCACGTGGCGGTGCCGATCAGGTTCAAGCTTCACTAGTCGACTGCGCCCGCGATCCGAAGATTCTTCCGATGCCCGGCTTCAGGAGCCGGGCATTTCTTTATCGGCCGGAATATCGCGGGGTGGGGGTGCATGAGGTCTTCTTTTATCGTTTCTCTGATTCTCCACGGGCTCGTGCTCGGTGCGATCTTCATCGAGTGGCATTCCGGCTCCCGGATGCATTTCCCCGAAAAGGTTTATTCCATCAAGGTGCTCGGCCCGCTCGAGGGGCGCAGGCCGGCCGGTGGCGCCGCCAAGCGGGACGATGTGAAGGTCGCCGCGGTGAAGGAAGCACCGAAGAGAAAGGCGCCGCGGAAGGAAGAGCCGAAGGTCGCCGTGCCGAAGAAGCCCGGGAAGAAACCGGAGTCGAAGGCGAAGGGACAGAGCAAGGCGGCCGCTCCCGCCGAGGAGCCGCACGCGGAGGCGGCGGGGACGGGAGCGGGCGGCGACACGGGCAGCGGGACGGGAATCGCCGTCGACGCGGCCCGGTTCCCGTACTCGTATTTCCTCTCCGCGATCGAGCGCAAGGTGTCGGAAAACTGGTACTCGGCCGTTTCGCAGGGGCGCGCGGGTCTAACCTGCGTCGTCTATTTCCGGCTCATGCGGGACGGGAGCGTCGAGGACGTGCGCGTCGAGACGAGCTCCGGCAACGGCTACTTCGATCGCGCGGCGCTGCGCGCCGTGAGATCGGGCTCGCCGTACCCGCCTCTTCCCGTGGGCTTTGTCGACGATTTCCTCGGAATTCATTTCACGTTCGCGCAAAAGGAATAGGAGCGGCGATTAACTCGCTGTTATCCTTGCAATTAAATTACTGTTGACAAAGGGGCATGTGCGTATTAATTTTCCCCGGTACGCGTGAGGCAAGGCTTCCTGCTGGAGATTTCTTAACCTTACTGTCCGTCGTAAAGGAGCCCGTGTATGCGCAAGCTTCTCAAACTCGTCGTTGTCGTGGCCCTTCTTGCCGGCATCTTCGCAGGCTGCCAAGGCCGCAGGACAGTCTACATTCCCACCTCGCTCAAGGGTGCCACCGAAGCGAGCCTCTCGACCAACAACTACATTATCGAGTCTCCGAACGTCATCGGCGCGTTCGGCAGGATTGCGGTCGTTCGAGAGGGCGAGATCGCCAAATTCTTCGTCGGCGACAGTCTCGAGACGAAGCTGAAGAACGTCCAGGCCAAGAAGGCTCTGTTCGTCCGCAGGGTCAGCACTCCCTACGTCCACTTCATCGTCGATTTCATGATCGCGGCCGGGGACACGATCAAGGTCGGGGAGGCCGCAGCGAATCTCCCGGCGCTCCGCGACGCGGGAACCTTCCAGACGCCGGATGACTACACCATGGTCGCGATCGACAAGCTCACGCCGAACCGGAGAACGCTCAAGTCTATCCAGAACAAGAAATTCCTCGTCGTCGGCGCCAAGGTGACCACGACGGACACGACCGATGCAAAGGGAGAGAAAGTCCAGAAGTTCGTGATCAACCTCAAGAACGTCAAGTTCACCGTCGAGGACACGAACGAGGGCGTGCAGGCGATCCTGAGGGCCATGGTGAAAGAGGAGGCCAACTTCGAGGGGGGCCTTATGTACGGTAAGATCCCGGCTTCGCGCGAGCAGCGCGAGGGCCACGGGATGGGCGGAAGCGTCAAGATCGGGTTCTTCAAATATATGGGTCAGATGGTGGTCCTGAGATTCACGTAAATCGGCTCCGGCGATCGGATAGAACGAAAAGTGCGGCACCCTCGGAGGTGCCGCACTTTTTTTGTCGCGTCAATCAGCAGGTGGCCCGGCCGGTCGCCCCGGGAAGAGTTCCCGGCGACGTGCCCCCGGCTACTGCCGGAGCGTCGCCGCCTTCCGCGCCGCCTCGTCCGCCTTCATCGTCATGCCCTTCTTCCCGTACGAGAAGCCGAGGATTCGCCAGCCGTTCGCATCGTCCGGATACTTCGTCGTGTACTCCTGACCCACGAGGATCGCGTCGTCATACTGCTCCCCCTGGAAATCCGCCAGCAGCAGGTAATAGCGGCCTTTCTTGCTCTCGGGATCGATCTGCACGGCCTGCGTGAACGCCTCGATCGCCTTCGGAAGGTCCTTGAGGTTCATGCACGCCGCGCCGAGGTTGTAATATGCGTCGAACGTTTCGGAGTTTGTCTTCTGCTGCGCGGCGACGACGAGCTCGAGCAGGTCGCGGGCGCTCTGCCAGTCTTTCTTGTTGAGATACCCGACGGCCGATTCCTGGACGGTCTTGTGCTCCGCGGGATCTATGCCGAGGTACTCCTCGAATATCGCGCGGGCCTGGGCGTTCATCCCGCGCTTCGCGAGGATTATTCCCTCGAAGGCGAGAGACTTGTCGTAATTGGGGTCCTTCTTGTCCTTGTTCCTCGCGATCAGCGAGTCCACCGTCGCGTAGGTCTTGAGCATGTACGTCGAATCGGTCTCGGCCATCGAGAAGTAAACCTTCCCCAGGTTCAACCACGCCTTGATCTGCCGGGGGTCCGCCTGCGTCGCGAGATCGAACTCGTGCGCCGCGCCTCGAGCGGCGTTGCTCTGCAGCTCGGCCATGCCGCTGTCGTAATGCTTCGACCAGTTGGCCTTGATATTCGTCTCGACGTCGGGGAGCTTCTTGGGATCGAGCTTCCCCGCGAGCGACAGCTCGCGATATGCTCCCGCCATGTCGCCGGTGAATCCGAGAGAAATGCCGAGCTGGTAATGGGCGTCGGCGTCGTTCGGGTTCTTCTCGAGGCCGCGCTTCGCCATTTCGGCGGCCTTGTCGAAATTGCTGCCCTCGTTCTGTTCCTTGGCGCTCGACGTCTCGGCGCTCTTGCACGAGGAGAGCCCGAAAATCAGAGCGAGAAGAATCGCGAGTATCGCGTGACTTTTCTTCATACGGGAAACGCCTCCTTCCGTTCTCTTGGTCGCTCCGGTATCGCCGCTGAAGGATCCGATCCTCCAGATGCGGTCCTTAATTAACCCTGGGGATTCCTCCTGAAGCCGAAAGTGTGATCAAGGATGCCCTGATCGGATGGCGTGTTCTGAGCCTGTTCTCCAGCGAAAATTATCAATCGCATCGGGGCGTGTCAAGGAATATCGGCGTGCGCGCCGGCCCGGAGTGAAACCCCCGGCCGGTTCCCGGGCCGGGGGGAGCCCGACCCCTCTTGCGCCCCGGTCTCCCTCCTGGTTCCGCGATTGTTACCCGATGCGATAAAAGAGGATACGCCCATCCCTATGGGGCCGGGAGCCCGACTGGGTCCGCTCGCGCGTCACGAAGCCCGGCAGGTTCCTTTCCCCTTCTTTAGGGGGGACGTGGGGGGCGTCTTCGGCGTCGATCCGGACGAGCGTGAGCGTGCCGGGCCGACGCGCCCCGGGAAGGCCCGGGACACTATGATAACTTCAAGTCAAATTCATTGACATGCCCGCGGGGGCTTTATATATTTTCGTTGGAATTTTATTAGAAGTGAGCACGGAAGAATAGAGACCCACACCTTACGCATTCTCCCCGACCGCTCCCTGAAGAGGGGGAGTAGTGCCCGACGGACTGGTACTTCTTCGCGAGGAGTGGAACGATGAAAGATCGCTATAGTTCGTCTGCCTTGACATGCATCGTGACCGTCGCGCTCGTGCTCGCAGTATCCGCGAGCGCACTTGCCCAGACGGGACATATCATGGGAAAGGTCACCAGCGCCAAAACGGGCGAGCCGCTCGCCTTTGCGAACGTCGTGGTCATCGGGACGAAGATGGGTGGAATGACCCTGAACGACGGCTCCTTCAAGATCACCGGAGTCCCCGTGGGCAGCTATACCGTCAAGGCGATGATGATGGGCTACACGGCGGTCGAGAAGCCGGGCATCGCGGTGAACTCGGGAGCCGAGGTCACGGTCGAGTTCGCGCTCGAGGAAACGATCGTCTCGCGGACCGCCGAAATCGTCGTCGAGGCGACCGTTCCGCAGATCAACGTGACGTCGAGCGACGTTCGCCAGCGCGTGACGGGCAGCCAGCTCAAGGAGCTCCCCGTCGATGACGTCGTCTCGGCAGTCGCGTTGAAGAGCGGCATCGTCAAGACGGGCGACGAGCTCCACGTGCGCGGCGGACGTTCCGGAGAGGTGCAGATGCAGATCGACGGCGTGCCCGTCGACGATCCCCTCGGCGGCGGCTCGATCTCGGTCGGGCTCCTCGCCACCGATCAGAGCGAGGTCATCACGGGGGGCATGGACGCCGAGTACGGGAACGCGCAGTCGGCCATCATCAACGTGAGCACGCGCGAGGGAGGCAAGAACTTCGAGGGCCAGGTCCGCTACATGACGGATGATTTCGGCCGGAGCGACAAGACCTACACGAACTACGACAGGTTCAACGTCGGCTTCGGCGGGCCGACGCCTCTGAAGAATCTCACCTACTACGTATCGGGCGAGGCGACCTTCAGCGACGGCGACAACTGGTCGATCGCGCCGAGAAGCGAGACGAAGATCTTCGGCGATTGGCTCAAGTATTCCGATCGGCAATACTCGACCATCAACCTGCAGGGCAAGATCGCGTATCAGGTCAATCCGAGAATCAAGCTCGTCGGCGAGGCGATCTACACGCACTCCGTCAGCGATCCGTTCATCAATAACTGGAACATCGACGGCTATGCCCAGAAGATATACCGCTTCATTGCGCTGCTGCCGAGCAGCGACTACCAGGCAGGTTACGCCCGTTCGTTCGGCGCGTATACGAGCGTGTACTACGGTCCATGGATCAAGAAGCAGCTTCCGCGCGTCGAGGTCTATCCGGGCTCGATCGAGGAGCGGCGCAGGTGTATCTACCCCGTCGTCGTGTTCAACAAGGTGCGCGATCCGAACAATCCGGCGGCGCCAGCCTTCATCACCCGGTACGACAACTTCTACGCGCGCCTGGTGACCAACGTGTACGGTCAGGAGACGGAGATTATCTGGGATGAGGCCATCATCAACGGTTCCGGCAACCTGGAGCGCTACGAGAGCAAGCTGCTCTTCGAGGGCTACCAGAACCCCGAGAGCCACTACAGCCACTTCAGGGACGATTCGAGCTACGTCTACTTCAATTCGGCCGAGAACGTCGCGACGAACAAATCCGACGACGTCAACCTGAAGCTCGGTCTCAGCCACAACATCTCGGACGACGTGCTCTACACGGTCAGCTTCACCCGTCTCCGGTTCAAGCAGCTCACCTCGGTCAACAATGAGACCCCCGCCGAATACTCCTCGGCGGGGCTTCCGGCCACCCTCCCGAGCGGTTCCTGGCGGTACAGCGGCGTGAGCAACCGCGTGTATTACACCGACCCCAGCTATCCGTATTTCGCCGACGCCTACGATTGGCCGGCCTATACGAACCGCCTCAGCACGACGTACAATCTCAAGGCGGACCTCACCTCGAAGAAATGGATGAACCATCAGTTCAAGACCGGCGTCCAGTTCCTCTACAACGATCTCGATGAGGAAACGATCGACTTCCCGGCCCAGACACGCCTCGACGGAACCTACCTGAGCTCCAACATATTCCACAACTTCAACCCCGAGGCCTCCTACTACGTCCAGGACAAATGGCAGTACCAGGGAATGATCGTGAACGGCGGCTTGCGGGTCGATTTCTTCTCCCCGGGAAACAACAACCAGATCCTCATTCACAGCTCGCAGATCAACCCGAACGTGGACAAGTACAAATTCCAGATCAGCCCCCGTCTCGGTTTCGCGTTCCCGATCACGGACAAGGACAAGTTCCATTTCCATTACGGACGGTTCACGCAGTGGCCGAACCGCAACTACCTCTTCGGAACGCAGAACCTGCTCAACGCGCTGGGGATTCTCGGCAACCCCGACCTCAACGAGGAGCTCACCGTTTCGTACCAGGCCGGCGTCTCGCACCAGTTCACGGAGACGGTCGCGGGGCAGTTCGTCGTGTTCAACAAGGACATCTACGGCCTCATCTCGTCGACCCGCGTCACCGACACGGAGCTCGGGATCCAGGGATACCGCTACATCAACCGCACGTACGCGAGCTCCCGGGGGCTCGAGGTGAGCATCGACAAGATGAGAACCCATTACGTCGGCGGCGAGATATCCTATACGTATTCGTACGCTGACGGCGTCGCCTCCGACGCGAACTTCGGCGTGACGGCCGAGGGGCTCACGCATCTGCCGACCCAGGAGCTCCCGCTCGACTGGGATCAGCGGCACACGCTCAACGTCACCCTGACCCTTCAGGATCAGAACAAGTGGGGCGCGACGATCGTGTATTCGTATGGAAGCGGGCTCCCCTGGACACCGGTCGATCGCTTCGCGCGCCGGCAGGACCCGCTCTGGGAAAACTCGAAGCGGCTTCCCGCGACGAACGTCATCAATATTCAGGGCCGCAAGATGTTCAGCATCTACGGGCAGGAGCTCACGCTCTTCTTCGAGGGGCGCAACCTCCTGAACGACGATATCCTCGCGCCGGGCGGAACGTCTCCCGGCGCGTTTCCCGGCATGCAGAACGCGACGATGGACGGCGGTTCCTACCTGACCGAGACCGGCCAGTACGGAGGCGCCTATCTGCAGGATATCAACCAGGACGGCGTGGACGAGTTCGTCCCGGTGAACGATCCCACGATCTGGGATTCCCGGAAGACGTGGCGCATCGGATTCGGATTCGAATTCTAGGGTGATTCCGGATGACGGAGGAGGGTTCGCGCATGAATCGAAAAAAATGGATCGGGGCGGGAGTGGCGGCCCTGATGATTCTCATGGCCGGCCCCGCCGCGTTCGCGAGGGACAACAACGCGGATGCCTGGGCGGCGCAGATGAAGCAGTACAGCCAGAGGATCTGGGTTCTCGACGGAAGCTGCGTGCACAACGTCGGCAACCTTCAGATGAACGTGACGAACTGGGGCTGCTTCGGATCGTATCCGTCTTCGGGACTCGCGATGTCCGAGGCTCCTTCGATGCAGTGGCCCGCGAACTCGGGCGTCGAGTATCTGTACATCGCCGGTCTCTGGGTGGGGGCGAAGAAGAATGGCGTTCCGGTGGTTACGACCGCGGCGTACCAGCAGGAGTTCTCTCCCGATCCCGTCGATCAGCGCTGGAAGATATATCGATCGTTCGAGGGCGCGGTAGGCGGCAACCGCTACCCGGGCCCCGCCGATGACGACAAGGACGGAAAGGTCGACGAGGACCCGCTCGACGGGTTTGACAACGACGGCGACGGGAAGATAGACGAGGACTACGCGGCAATCAGCAAGCAGATGTTCTCGTGCAATTTCAGGGATGACTTCCCCCAGACGAGTCAGCGGTATCCGGATCACACGCCTCTCCACCTTCTGGTTCACCAGGAGAGCTACCAGTGGGACGACCCGAAGTTCTACAACTTCGTCGGCGTCGAGTACAAGATCAAGAATGACGGCGTCGAGGCCCTGGAGTCCGTTTATATCGGATTCTTCGCCGACGGAGACGCGGGCCCGAGGACGCGCGAGCAGTACTGGCTCGACGACGGCGTCGGGCTTTACGAAGGCATCGTCTGCGCCCAGAAGGGAGACCACCAGGTTCCCATCAGGATCAGCTGCGCCTATACGTACGACGTCGACGGCGACGAGGGATTGACTCCCGGCTACGCCGGGGTTCTCTTCCTCGGCCACGACACGGACCCCCTGGGCGTGAAAGCGCCGAAGAGGGTCGGAATCACTTCATACCAGAACTTCTCGGGGGATCAGCCGTACGAGAACGGCGGCGACCCGACGAACGATTTCCAGCGCTACGAGCTCATGAGCAAGACACAGAAGGACCGCAACCAGGAAGTCCCGAGGGACTACCGGTACTTGATGGCGACGGGGCCCTTCAAGGAGCTCCCGCCGGACAGCACCCTCATTCTGCAGGTCGCTTTCGTGTGCGGGTACGGGCTCGAGGGCATGAAGCAGGCCGCGGCGAGCGCGGCGCTCACGTTTCAGGGCAACTGGTTCGACATCGACGGCAACCCGCTCACCGGCGTGAACGGCCGTGAGACGCCGGTGCCGGGCCCCGTGAGCGGCATTATCCCGGATTCGTGCGCGGCGGAGCTCACGCCGATGTCGGCGGCGCGCGGAGAGATCATCTGGGTCAACGCGGACTGCCGGCAGGAGCTCGAGCTCTGGGCGGATCAGACCTGCCCCAAGGGGACCGCGACCTTCCAAGACTTCCAGACGGGGGTGAACGGGAAAGAGTACAACGTGCACTGGCTCGTCGGATCGGCGCCTCCGCCCCCGGTCATGCGGCTCATCCCGGGCGAACACAAGGTGACCCTTCTGTGGGACAACTTCAGCGAGGTGACGCCGGACGTGAGCACGCTCGAGTTTGACTTCGAGGGCTACCGGATATGGCGCGCCGACGGATGGCAGCGGCCGCTCGGCACGTCCGTTCTCACGGGCCCGAGCCGGGAGCTCTGGCAGCTCCTCGAGGAACGCGACCTCGTGAACGGCGTGCCTCCCGACATCGATTTCAAGAAGCCCTACTCTCAGGGGGGATGGGAGTACGAGCCCCTTATCAATCTCCCCGACAAGGACGCCTACATCGCGTATTTCGCGCAGAATCTCTACTACTATCCGATGGACAAGGTGCCGTGCCCGCCGGGATTGTCCGCGCTCGAGTGCGATACGCTCGAGGCGCTCGCCCGGTACAACCTCGGATTCCAGGGCGGCCGGCAGTTCTACAAGTACGTCGATGCGACCGTCCACGACGGCATGCATTACTTCTACAGCATAACGGCGTATGACCACACCATCGTGAACGGCGTGGCGACGGCGCCCGGATACTACGGCGACCCGTCGTCGAATTTCCAATATATCACGCCGCTTTCAAATGCGCAGCCGGCGGCCACGTATCAGCAAAAAGAAGTGTACGTCGTCCCGAACCCCGCGACGGCGAGAACGATGAAACCCTGGCAGCTGCAACCGGACAACGACGATCCGACGGGTATCAAGGTGGAGTTCAGGAACCTTCCGATGTGCCGCGCGACCGTGAGGATCTTCACGGTCAGCGGGGACCTCGTTCAGACGCTCTTCCACGACGGGAGCGCCGGCGACGGCACGCTGAAATGGGATCTCGTCTCGAGGAACGGACAGGACGTGACGAGCGGTGTGTACCTGTTCGCCGTCGAGCCCGACAGCGGCAAGTTCCCGAGGACGATCGGGAAATTCGTTGTGATTCGATGAGGATTCATGATGAACGTTCTCTCCGAGGAGGTCATGTGATGAAGCGTTGGATAGTTCTGGGGATCGTGCTGGTGGTGCTGATCCCTGTCCTCGTGTCCGCGAACACCAAACCTTTCGAGAAGGTGGGTACGTTCTCGGCGCAGTTCCTGAAGATCGGGCCGTCGGCGAGGGCGGCGGGGATGGGAAGCGCGTTCACGGCCGTCGCGAACGACGCGACATCCATCTACTGGAACCCGGCCGGAATGGTCGAAGA
>JBEKAW010000058.1:0-12891 GCA_050015715.1 Candidatus Krumholzibacteriaceae bacterium | reverse complement strand
AGGTGACATTCTATGCGGGCGTTCACACGCTGTTCGTCGAGACGGTCGACATCGCCGGGAACCAGACGCTCGCGCGGATCATCGTGAACATCGTTCCCTTCCCGATGGACCGCAGCCTCCTCTTCGTCGACGATTACTACTCGACGAATATTCCGGTCCCCGACTACTCGAATCCGACGGAGTCGGTGGACGACGCGTTCTGGTCGGGGATCTGCTCGCGCGCGCAGGACTTCGATCCGGCCCGCGACGTCTACGACTGCGTTCAGAACCAGCTCAGGCCGCCCGACCCCGTCCTCATCGGCAGGTACAGGAACATCATCTGGAACTACTCGGCGGACAACGACGCGTGGAGCACGATGGTCCTGTTCACGCCCGAGAGCCAGGTCGGACAAATCGGCAAGGCTCCGCTCAACTATCTCGCGATGTTTCTCCTGAGGGGCGGACACGTCTGGACGCTCGGGCAGTCGCAGCGGGGCGGGGGGCTCGCGGCGTGCCTCGTGCCGCAGGCGCAGTCGTTTCCGATGAATCTCGCGTGCGAGATCACCGGCAACAGCGCCGGGTGCGGCGGCGACCGGAGCGGCGTATACAGCATGCCCTACCGCGACTACTGCGTGACGGTGCTCGACAAGGTGGACGGCGTCATCCGGGGGAGCGACGGGATGCCGGAGAGATACAGAAATCACTACGACGCGATGTCGTACGCGCTCCGGGACGACGAGGACCCGCTCACCGCCGCGCACGCCGGTCTGCCCGGGCG
This sequence comes from Candidatus Krumholzibacteriaceae bacterium, assembly GCA_050015715.1. Taxonomy (GTDB): domain Bacteria; phylum Krumholzibacteriota; class Krumholzibacteriia; order Krumholzibacteriales; family Krumholzibacteriaceae; genus SSS58A. The sequence continues at coordinate 12,134 of JBEKAW010000058.1, read as the reverse complement.
GCTCGATCTCTGGGAAGAGGTCACGAAGAGCGGAAGATACTTCAATCCCGACGATTCCCTCGGCCCCGGGGGCTTCACGTACGTGGAGGTCTACGATCCGGAATACTGGATGGCGCACGATGCACTCCTTTCGCAGACGTGCTTTCATCCGATCTACCGGATGCGCGCGGCGAGCGAGCACTCGGCGCTCAATGGTTGCGCGGTCGCGCTGTGGGTGACGAAGTACGACGACGTCGTCCCCGACGTCCTGTCCGGGACAGGGATCGCCGCGCCGAGCTTTCATTTCGGATTTCCCTTGTGGTTCTTCAAGCGGAGCTCCGTCGACAGCATCGTGACGGTCGTGCTCGACGAGTGGGGCATCTTGAAGCAGCAATGAGAACGGCAATGAGAATAACGTTCATCGGTGCGGTTCTCGCGTACGGTGTGGCGCTTTCCGGCTGCGGCACCCACTCGACGACGGCGCCCGAGGCCGGTGTGGCGTTCACGGCGGTCTCCAGAAACGTCTTCATCGTGGGCGACAGCCTCACGCTCGCCGGAGACGCCGATTCCGTCCTCACGTTCGACGTCTCGCGCGGCGTGCCGAGGATAGCGCCGAACAGCATCATCGTCGGGACGGACAACGGCGGATACATTCGCAGAGTTCATTCGACCCGCGTCGAGGGGAAGCGGCTCTTCGTCAACGCCTCTCCCGCCTATCTGACGGACGCCGTGATATCGGGCCGGATCGACACGACGCTCGCGCTCGGTTTCGATTCATCCCCGGAAGACGGGGTGAGCCTCGCCGGCATGACGCTGTACTCCGCCGAAGATTCATCGGGCGCACGCGTCACCGTCACGATCACAAATGGGCGTCTCCAGTTCAATCCGGAGATCGATCTGTTCGCGGAATTCGGTCTCCATGACGTCAGCGGATTCCGCGCGGCGGTCACGGGAGACCTGAGTCTCACGTGCGACGCGACAGTCGAGGCGTCGGGGCCGCTCCACGATGAGCTCTCGTTCGAGACGCCCGTCGCCACGGTGAGGCGGACCGTGTTTCAGCACATCGGTCGCGTGCCCGTCGTCGAGGTCGTGACGATGAGCTACATCGCGGGCTTTACCGTGAACGCCGGTTACTCCGGCACGAGCGCGATAGGAATACAGGCCGCGGAGCACGTTCAGTGCAGCGTGAAGTACAATCACCGGGCCTGGTCGAGCGCGAACGACGGCTCGCCTCAATTCACGGCGCACCCTTATTCCTATGAGAGCACGGGGCAGGCCTCGATCGAGCTGCACGTGGTGCCGCGCGTGCGCGTCGATTTCTATAATCTCCCGTGCGTCCGGTTGGAGCTCGGACCCTCGTTCGGGCTCTCGGAGCTGGATGCGGGCTTCCCCGTTCTCGAATGGGATCTCTGGGCGGACATGCTCGGCCGCTCGTCGTTCGAGCGAGGCGGGCTCGACCGAGGCGTCCGGACGTACGATAGCAGTCAGCCCTGCTGCCGGGTCACGCTCGATTCGGGACCTTTCCGCACGGATCAGTACATCTTCATCAAGCAGTGGGGAAACGAGACAATTCCGTGGGACGGGAGCCTCTACTACCCGAAGGGAATCGCCGTTGACCGCGCGGGGGATGTCTACGTCAGCGACAACTGGGGCAATTTCGTCAAGAAGTTCGCCGCGGATGGTGCCTTTCTCGGTGGTTGGGGAGCGGCGGGGAGCGGCGACGGCCAGTTCGATTCTCCCGAGAAGATCGCCGTCGACGAGGACGGCTACGTTTACGTCGTCGACAGCGGCAACAACCGCATTCAGAAGTTCACGGCCGATGGCGCGTTCGTCGCGAAGTGGGGAGTCGAGGGGACGGGGGACGGCGAGTTCATGTCTCCCGTCGGGGTCGCCGCGTCGGGCGGCGTCGTATACGTCACGGACAGCGGGAACCAACGCGTCGAGGAGTTCTCGACGAGCGGCGCCTTTATCGGGGCGTGGGGGAGCTTCGGAAGCGCTCCGGGTCAATTCGACGGCCCGGCTGGCGTCGCGATCGTTCCCGGCGAAGGCGCCGTCCTCGTCGCCGACTGCCACAACAATCGCATCCAACGCTTCTCGCCGGGCGGCGTCCCTCTGTCTTTCGGAACGGTGGGCGATCTATTCGACTGCGCCGTCGATGTCACGACGACCGCGGGCGGAGAGATCTTCGCGGCCGATCTCGGGAACGACCGTTTTCTGCGGCTCGCGTTTGGCGGGTCGTTCGAAACGCAGCTCGGCACGAAAGGAACGGGGCCGGGGCAGTTCGATCATCCCGAGGCGGTCGCCGTGGATTCTCGCGGCTACGTCTACGTCGTCGACTCGCGGAACCGGCGCATTCAGGAATTCGCGCCCCGGACCCAATGAGATGGCGGGGCGTCAGCCGAGAATCGCTTTGAGATCCTCCTCGGGTGTCGTGACCGGCTTGATCCCGAACTGATCCGCGAGGATTCCGAGGACGGGAGGCGTTACGAACGCCGGAAGGCTCGGCCCTATCCTGATATTCTTCACCCCGAGATAGAGGAGCGTGAGGAGCACGGCGACCGCCTTCTGCTCGTACCACGAGAGAACGATCGACAGTGGAAGCTCGTTCACGCCGACCCCGAACGCCTTCGACAGGGCGAGCGCGATCTGGATAGCCGAGTAGGAGTCGTTGCACTGCCCGACGTCGAGGAGCCGGGGAATGCCGCCGATGTCCCCGAAGTCGAGCTTGTTGAACCGGTATTTGCCGCACGCGAGCGTGAGAATGACGGCGTCCTTCGGGACCGCCTTCGCGAGGTCTGTGTAGTAGCTTCTGCCGGGCTTCGCGCCGTCGCAGCCGCCGATAAGGAAGAAATGGCGGATTGTGCCCGCCTTGACGGCGTCGATGACCGCGCCCGCGACCCCCATGACGGCGTTCCTCCCGAAGCCCACCGTGATCGTCTTCTCCGGCTCGTCCTTCGCAAAGCCGCCCGCCGCGAGCGCCGCCTTGATGACCGGCGCGAAATCGCGTTTCCCGTCGATATGCTGGACGCCGGGCCACGAGACGAGACCGCTCGTGAAGATGCGGCCCTTGTAGGAGCCGCGCGGCTTCTGGATGCAGTTCGTCGTCATGAGAATGGCGCCGGGAAACCCCTCGAACTCCTTCTGCTGCTCCTGCCAGGCGCCGCCGAAGTTGCCGGCGAGATGCCGGTACTTCTTGAGGCCGGGGTAGCCGTGCGCGGGGAGCATCTCCCCGTGCGTGTAGACGTTGATCCCCGTGCCCTCCGTTTGCTTGAGAAGCTCTTCGAGGTCCTTGAGGTCGTGTCCCGAGACGAGGATCGCCTTTCCCTTGACCGGGGTCACGCGGACCTTCGTCGGCGCGGGATGGCCGTAGGCCCCCGTGTTGGCGGCGTCGAGGAGCTCCATCGCCTTGTAGTTGATCTCTCCGGCCTTGAGCGCCCAGCCGAGAAGCTCGTCCGCCGTCGGCTTCTCCTTCGTGAGGGCGTCGAGCACCTCGTGGAACGAGGCGTACAGGGACGCGTCCTCGGTGCCGAGTATCTGCGCGTGGTCCGTGTACGCCGCGGCGCCCTTGATGCCGTATGTCACGAGCTCCTGGAGCCCCGCGATGTCGGCGCCGAGCTTCCCGCTGCGCTCGAGAACCGATATCTCGAGGGCCTGGCGGATGAGCCCTTCCCTGTCGCGCTCGCTCGTCCACGCGGCCGGCCCGCCCAAGGCCTCGGGCCTCTTTCCGGCTTTCGCGCACGCCGCCTCGTAGAGCGCTTTCGATCGGTCGCGCACGGAAGTGGCGCGCTCGATGAGCGCCGTGAGGGTATCGGGGCTGAAGTTCACGTTCGTCACGGTCGAAAACAGCGCCTCGATCGTGAAGACGTCGATCTCGCGGTCGCGCGCGCCGAGCTTCGCGGCACGATGCGCGTACATCGAGATTCCCTTGGTTATATGGAGCAGGACGTCCTGCAGGGCGGCGGTCGCGGCGTCCTTGCCGCAGACACCCGCGACCGTGCATCCGGTCCCTTTCGTCGTCTGTTCGCACTGATAGCAGAACATGCTCATTGTCTTGGTCTCCTTCTTTGTGTACTACCTTTGGTCAAACGGTGCAGGGCTTCCTCGTCTCCTCGGCGATCTCCCGCCCGAACTCCCGGCACGCGTCGAGCTCCTCGGGCAGCGGCTGCCATTTGAACTTGATCCCGTCCCGGACGAGAGGAATGCCCGAGGCCGTCAGGTGCTCCTCGATCATTTTCACCGCTTCGCCGCTCCATCCGTAGGTGCCGAACGCCGCGCCGATCTTGTTCTTGAACTTGAGCCCTTTGATATCGGTGAGGACCGGCATGATCGTCGGAAGCACGCCGTTGTTGATCGTCGGAGAGCCAACGAGGATCGTCCGCGCCTTGAAGACTTCGACGAGGACGTCGTTCCGGTCGGAGACGGCGAGGTTGAGAATCTTGTGGTCGACCCCGGCCTCGGCGAGGCCGTCGCCGATCGCCTCGGCCATGTGGCGGGTTCCGTTCCACATCGTGTCGTAGAGGATCACGGCGCGCGGCTCGGGCTTCTGGGCCGCCCATTCCATGTATTTCTTGACGATCTGGAGCGGATCCGTACGCCAGATGATGCCGTGGCTCGGCGCGATCATGTCGACGGGGAGCTTGAGCGCGAGGAGCTCGTCGATCTTCTTGATCACGCGGTCGCTGTACGGCGTCAGGATGTTCGCGTAGTACCTGAGCGCCTCCTCGTAGAGCTCCTCCTGGTTGACCTCGTCGTTGAAGTGGAACGCAGTCGCGTAGTGGTGGCCGAAGGCGTCGTTCGGCATGAGGATGTTGTGCCCCGTCAGGTACGTGAACATGCTGTCCGGCCAGTGGAGCATCGGCGCCTCGACAAAGACGAGATTGTTGTTTCCTATGTTGATCGTGTCCCCCGTCGTCACCTTCCTGAATTTCCAGTTCTCGTGGTAATGTCCCGGGATGCTCGTCGCTCCCTGTCTCGATACGATGACCTCGGCGTTCGGCGCATGACGCATGACCGTGGGGAGCGCTCCCGAGTGGTCGGTCTCCGCATGGTTCGCGACGACGATGTCGATCTTCGCCGGATCGACGAGCTCTCGGATGTTGTCCATGAGCTGGTCCGAGAACGGTCCCCAGACCGTGTCGACGAGAACGGTCTTCTTGTCCATGATGAGGTAGGCGTTGTAAGACGAGCCGCGGGGAGTGGTGAGCTCGTGCCCGTGAAATTCCCTCAGCTGCCAGTCGACGACGCCGACCCAGTACACGCCTTCTTTGAGCTTAACGATCATGGTCCCTGCCTCCTGTAGTGTGAGATAGTCCCGTCGTATCGACCTTCGTTATCATCGCATGCATGCCTTCAGGCGCCGGGGCGAAAGCTCTTCGCCATCTCCGAGAGCGTCGTGCCCGCGAGGCATTTTCTCACAGCCTCATCGGTCTTGTGGACGAGCACCCCGAGCGCGCACCTGTTCCCTCTGCAAACGGGGAGGCCGAGGAAACAGCGCCCCGGGGTCAACGGCCCCTCGATCGCCTCGTATATCTCGATGAGCCGGATCTTCTCCCACGGCGTGCGGAGCCTGAACCCGCCGCTCGGACCCCGCATCGAGTGGACGATCCCGCTGTGGGCGAGGCGCTGGAGGACCTTGGAGAGATGGTTCTCCGAGGCGCCGAGCGCGTTGGCGATCTCGCGGCTCGAGACGAGCCGGTCCGGGTGCTGGGCGAGGAACGTCGCCGTATGGAACGCGAGGGAGGCGGCCTCCGAAAGCTTTATGAAGTTGGACATCGCAGCACCTCATTCAGATTAATCTGGTACTAAAATACCAGAATAGCCCGGGGGCTGTCAAGGGAAAATTCCGGGCAGGGTATGATATACTGCGCCCCGGAAGGGCAGGTGTGAGCATATGGCTGATGAGAACGGCGCGCTATGGACGGGCCGGCGTGTCATCGCGCACATCGACATGGACGCTTTCTTCGCTTCCGTCGAGATGCTCGACGACCCGGCTCTCAAGGGCAAGCCCGTCGTCGTCGGCGGGGACCTGAGGCGGGGCGTCGTGAGCGCTGCGAGCTACGAGGCGCGCGCCTTCGGCGTTCATTCGGCGATGCCGCTCTTTCAGGCGAGGCGGCTGTGCCCGGACGGGGTGTTTCTTCCCGTCCGTATGCATCGGTACGCCGAGATGTCACGCGTCGTCATGAAATGTCTCGAGGCATTTTCCCCGCTCGTCGAGCAGGTGTCCGTCGACGAGGCGTTCATCGATCTGACCGGCACGGAGCACCTCTTCGGCGATCCCGGGAAGACGGCGCGCGCGATCAAGGACGCAATCAGGCAAAAGACCGCGCTCACCTGCTCCGTCGGCGTTTCCGTCTCGAAGCTCCTCGCGAAGATCGCATCCGACATGAATAAGCCGAACGGACTCACGATCGTGTCACCAGCCGAGGTGGCGCGGTTCCTCGAAAAGCTCCCCGTCCGCAAGGTGCCCGGCATCGGCGGGAAGAGCGGCGAGGAGCTCGCGAAGCTCGGGATCGAGTTCGTCGGCGACATCGGGAAGTACACGTCCGCGTGGCTCGAGGAGCGGTTCGGAAAATACGGCGCGTGGCTTTTCGAGGCCGCCCGCGGCGGAGACGAGGGAGCGCGCGTCGAGCCGTACACGGCCCCGAAATCGATCAGCGCCGAGGACACCTTCCCCGAGGACACGGACGACGAGAGGATTCTCAGGCGCTACCTCCTCGAGCAGTCGGACCGCATCGGGCGGCGCCTCAGGGAGGAAGGGTTCCGCGGGCGGACCGTGACGCTCAAGCTCAAGCACCGGGATTTCCGTCAGATCACGCGGAGCGAGACGCTCGACGAGCCGACCCAGCTCGGCGAGACGATATATCATGAGGCGGCGAAGCTTCTCGCCGTGTATAATCTCCGCTCCAGGGTGCGGCTCATCGGAGTCGGCGTGTCGAATCTCGAGCCGGTCGAAGAATCCGGATCGCGGGGCCAGATGTCCCTCTTCCGCGAGGCGGAGGGGGCCGACGATACATGGGAGAAGGTCGAGCGGGCGGCCGACGAGATCGCCCGGCGCTTCGGCGACGGCGCCGTCAAGCGGGGTAGTCTCCTCGAGGAATGATGCCGCGGGAGCGTCGCGCATGATCGAGGTCATCAGGGAAACGATCGTCATCACGGGATTCGTCTTCGTGATGATGCTCGTCATCGAGTACGTCAACGTGCTGACGAGCGGCGCCTGGCAGAGCATGCTCGCGCGGAACCGCTGGGTGCAGTACGCGCTCGCCGCGGGCCTCGGGCTCATCCCCGGCTGCCTCGGGAACTTCGCCGTCGTCGCGATGTACGCGCACCGTATCATCGGCCTCGGCGCCGTCGTCGCCGCGATGCTCGCGACGAGCGGCGACGAGGAGTTCGTGATGCTCGCGCTCGTACCCCGTTCGGCGCTCCTCATTTTCGGGATATGCTTCGTGCTCGGCGTGCTGGCTGGCGCCCTCACCGACGCGATCGTGACCCGCCGTTTCGGCGCCGAGGCGCTCATCTGCGACGGACTCGAGGTGCACGCGCGCGTCGAGGGGACCGCGCTCGACGGCGCCCAGATCAAGCGGCAGTGGAAGGATTGCACCGCGGCGCGGGGGACCATCGCCGTATCGCTCATCCTTCTCGTCGCGGGCGTCGTGTCGGGAGAGATCGAGCCCGCGGGATGGAACTCGGTGCGCGTCATGCTCCTCGTCGCCTCCGCGATCGCGCTCTTCATCGTGGCCACCGTGCCCGATCATTTTCTCGAGGAGCATCTGTGGCGGCACGTCGCGAAGCGCCACCTCCCCGGCATCTTTCTCTGGACCCTCGGCGCGCTCGTCGCCATGTACCTCCTCTTCGATCGGTCGCACTTCGACGTCGTCGGCGCCGTGGCGCGCGGCAAATGGCTCGTGCTCGTCATCGCGTGCGTCATCGGTCTCATTCCCGAATCGGGTCCGCATCTCGTCTTCGTGACGCTCTTCGCGCGCGGAGCGATCCCGTTCAGCATTCTGCTCGCGAGCTGCATCGTGCAGGACGGGCACGGGATGCTCCCGATGCTCGCCCAGTCGCGCAGGACGTTCGTCGTGGTCAAGGCAATCGATTTCGTCATCGGGCTCGCTGTGGGGGCGGCGGTGCTCGCGTCAGGACACTGATGGATTACGATCGCATCATAACGCACGGGGATTTCGACGGCGTCGTTTCGGGCGCCGTCTGCTCCTTCGTTCTCGGCTGCGACGCGTTCATATTCGCGGGGCCCACGACGGTCACGCGCGCCGAGATCTCGATCGGGCCGCACGACGTCGTGTGCGATCTTCCGTACCCGCTCGAATGCGGGCTCTGGTTCGATCACCATCCGGGGAACCGCGAGGCGCTGGTACTCCGTGGAATCGATCCCGCCGGCCTCCCGGGACGGCTCGACGAGCGGAAGCCCTCCGCCGCCCGGGTCGTGCTCGAGTATTTCTCCGAAAAGGGGACGGAGCTCCCCCCGCGCTTCGCCGAATGGGTATCCGAGGCCGACACGATCGACTCGTTCAACTACCGCTCCGTGGAGGAGTGGCGCCGCGAGACGCCGGGCAAGCTCGTCGACATGAGCCTCAAGGCGTATCTCCCGAGCCCGCGCGATCACACGAAGTACCTCGATCATCTCGTCCGTCTCGTGCGGGACGGCTCTCTCGCGGAGGCGCTCGCGGACGCGAGCGTCGCCGCGCAGCTCTCGCGGTACCGCGAGGAGGAAAAGCGCATGGTCGAGCTCCTGCGAAAATCGATCAGCTTCCTGCCCGAGGACGCGGCGCACGAGATCATTATCCTCGATTTCACCGCGCACACGAGACCGCCGCGCGTTCTCAAGAATCTCGCCTACCTCATCGAGCCCGGCGCGCTCGCGGCGCTGACCGTGAGCCCGCTCTTCCGCGGGGACCGCAAGACGAACGACATCTCCCTCTCGATGTCCCTCTCCATGAACATGGTCGGGAAAGCGCACGGCAAGGACATCGGGGAGATCATGCGCGCGCTCGATATCGGGGACGGGCACGTGGGCGCCGCGGCGGGAACCGTCCGTTCGGAGTCCAAGGACCAGATGCTGCGCGCGAAGAAGAAGGTTCTCGCCGATATCTGGAAACACTGGAAGGCCTCGTGATACACTGCGGACGTACGCGGCTCATCGCCGGCGCGGGATCCGGCGCATTCCCGGGGGCGCTCGTGTGAAAACGCATGTTTCTCTGCTGACAGTCTTCGCGGCGATCCTCGCGGCCGGTTCATCCGTCATCGGAGCGGGAGCGGACCGGCCTCCCGCCGCAAATCGACTCGACACGTACGACGCGGGCTCCGCGCTTCTCGACGCGGGGCTCAACGAGAAGGCCGCCCGGTTCTTCGAGGACGCGCTCACGAACAACGGCGCTCTCGTCGAGCTCGCCCAAGGCCTCATCGAGGCGCGCTCGCGGCTCTGCGCGCCGAACGCCGCGATCGCGTACTGCGGACGGACCCTCGAACGGACGACGGGCCCGCGCCGCGAGATCTTCAAGCTCTACCTGGACGGCGAGAGGGCGCAAGTCCGACGGAGCTTCAAGGAAGCCGCGATTCAGTTCAAGAACGCCTCCGACGCCGCGGTCCGGGAACGGGACACCCTCTCGACGGCCGTCTGCGTCGAGGCGCTCGCGCGGTGTCTCCTCGCGAACCAGGACGCCGATGGCGCCCTCGAGGCCGCGCGGAGGGTCGGCGCTCTTCCCTCGGGCGGTGCGCGGGCGGAGCGGCTGCGCGCAGGCTCGGCGCTCGTCGAGGCCGAGTGCCTGAACGGGAAGGACCGCGTCGCCGGGGCCGACAGCCTCTACCGCGCGGCGCTCGCGCTCGCGAGCTCCCGGGGTTTCAGACGGATCGAGAGCGGCTGTCTCGTCGGGCTCGGGCGGATCGAGGAGAAGCGCCAGCGTTTGGCGGAGGCCCGCTCGCACTACGAACAGGCTCTCTCTCTCGAGCACGCGATGGCAAGCAGGGAGGATGTCGCAATCCTGCTCAATAACCTCGCCCAGGTCGACGTGAACACGGGCGCGCTCGATGCCGCCGCCGCGCGTTTCACGCAGTAGTCTCTCGCCCTGCATACCGCGCAGAACAACGTCTGGGGCGAGCTCGGCGCGGAGCTCCGGATCGGCTACCTGTGGAGCGCCCTCGGCGATTACGCGAAGGCTGGCCGGCATTACGAGCACGCGCTCAAGATCTACGAGGACATGAAAAGTCTCTACGGCATGGGCTGGGCGCTCGCGGGGCTCGCGGTCAACTACCACAAGCTGGGCGATTTCGATAAAGCGGAGGAGTACTACCGGAGAACGCTCGAGGTGAAGAGGAAGCTCGGCGACAAGCGGGGAGCGGCGTGGGCTCTCAATTCACTCGGAGGAATCGCGGACATGCAGGGCCGCTATCGCGAGGCCCTCTCCCTCGAGCATGAAGCGATGACGATCTACGAGGAGACCGGCGACCGGGCCGGCTTCGGCGACGTGCACTACAGTATGGGCTCCGTCTACTTCTACCTCGGCAACTACGCCGAGGCGCTGAAGCACTACGAGGCGGCCTTTGCGGTCGCGAGGGAGACGGGGGACCGGCGTTTTCTCGGGCGGGTCGTGAGCGGCATGGGCTCGGCCTACTCCTCGGCCGGGCGGACCGATCTCGCGGAGGGGCTCTACAGGAAGTGCCTCGAGATCGCCCGTGCCTCGAAGGAGGAGACGGAGATTGTCTGGGCGCTCAATAACCTCGCTTCGCTCTACATCCAGCTCAAGAACTTCGCCCCGGCGCGCAAATGCCTCGAGGAGGCGCTCGCGAAGCTCCCCGACGAGGGGCAGGACTACATGCGCGCCCGCTCCCTGTATCTCCTCGGCATGACCGGGGGGCCGGCCGCGTCCTCGATCGCGTGCCTGGAGCGCGCCCTCACGCTCGCCGAGAGGAGCGGGCTCGAGGAGCTCCGGTGGAAGTGTCTCAGCGATCTCGGCGAGCTGTACCTCGCCGAGGGGGACACGGCGAAGAGCTACTCTTTCCAGCAGCGAGCGATTCTCTCCGTGGAATCGCTCAGGCGCCTCGCCGGCTCGGACGAGCTGCGCAGGCATTTTCTCGAGCCCGCCATTCTTCCGTATGAGCGCATCGTTTCCCTCACCCTCTCGAGGGCGGGACGTGCGCCGGACGTGAAGGAGGCCTTCGGCTACACGGAGCGCTGTCGGGCGCAGATTCTGGCCTCGCTTCTCAGAGAGGCGATGAGCCGGGCGGGAACCAAGGGGGACGACCGGTTCCTCGAACGGGAGCGTGAAATTCTCTCGCAGCTCACGTTCTGCCAGGCGCGCCTCCAGGACGGAACCATCAAGCCCGAAGAGCGCACCGGGCTCCTCGGCACAATCGACAGCCTCGAGCGGGGCTTCGTGAATCTCGGCATCGATCTCGAACGCGGGGACAAGAGCTACGTCGCGGCGCTGTATCCGACGGTCGAGCGGCCGGATGAGCTCCTCTCGACGCTCGCCCCCGGCGAACGGATGCTCTCGTTCTTCCTCGGAGAGAAACGGTCGTACGTCTTCTGCGGAACGGGCACGGAGCTCACGGTTCACGAGCTTCCCGCCAGGGACGTCATCGAGCGCCGCGTCGACCGTTTCCTGAGCCTCCTTCAGCAAACGGCGACCGCGGCGGTCGCCGCGTCCGCCGGTTCCGCCGCGCCGGTCGATTCCGCCGCGCCAGGGGAGGCGATCCCGCGGGAGGTGCTCGATTCCGCCTCGAGCGAGCTGTTCAATATGCTCCTCGGGCCCGTGGCGAAGGAGCTCGGTGCCGGAGAACGGCTTCTCATCATTCCGGACGGACTCCTCAACAGGCTTCCGTTCGCCCTTCTCCGGAGCGGAGGTAGATACCTCGTCGAGGACCACGACATCTCGTACGCGCCGTCCTTGAGAACGCTCCGCTACCTGAGGGAGAGGAACGCCGTTCGCGCGCGCTCGAAACGTCCGAGCGAGTACGGTATCATCGCTGTCGGTGCGAGCGGCGAGAGCGCCGCCGGTCTCAAGGGCGGAAGTCGGGTCTATCCGTACACCGATATTCCCGTGGAGCCTCTGCCGCGCGCCGCCGGGAGGGAAGCGGCGTCGTCTGCGTCACGGTCGCGGTCAACGTGGGCTCGAGCTGCGAGACGAGCGAGACGAGGGGCGCCT